>CAXNGD010000170.1:0-6127 GCA_964201575.1 Acetobacterales bacterium
ATTCACCGAGCCACGAGAGGCCCCCTTGGCACGTGCGGTGCGGATGTAGTCCTGGCGCAGAACTTCCAGCATCGAGGAACGGGTCAGGCGCATCACCAGCGCCGAGGAGCGAAAGCCCACGGCGGCGGCCGGCACCGCGTAGATCAGGATGAGATGCCCCATGCTGGTCGGCCGGTCGGTGTAGATCGGCATGGTGCCGGTCCAGGTGACGAACGCCATCAGGATCAGCAGCCCGAGCCAGAAGGACGGCAGCGACAGGCCGGACAGGCTGAGCACCCGCAGCATATAGTCGATCGAGGTGTTCTGCCGCACCGCTGAGATCACGCCCAGCGGCACGCCGATCAGCACCGAGAAGGAGAGCGCCAGGACGGCGAGCCGGGCGGTGATCGGGATGCGTGGGGCAATCTCCTCCAGCGTCGGCTTCTCGGAGACATAGGAATAGCCGAGGTCGCCGCGGGCGATGCCACTGATCCAGCCGAAATATTGCTGCGGCAACGACAGGTCGAGGCCGAGCTCCTTTGAAATACGTGCCTTCTCGGCTGGGTCGACCATGCCGGCGCTGTCAAACAGGATGTCGACGATGTTGCCGGGAACAACGCGCAGCAGGGTGAAGATGATCACCGAGATGCCGAACAGCGTCAGCAGCATCAGGCCAAAACGGCGGATTAGGTAGGCGCCCAAGCGGCTCTCCTGGAATGTAGGCGGTGAAGGGAAGGGTCAGGAAAGAATCTTCTTTTTCTGAAGAAAAAGAAGCAAAAAGACTTTATCCGCTTGCGCCGGGCAGCCGGAACTGGCACCCGCGCAAACGGAGAAGAGTTTTTTGGTTCTTTTTTCCAAAAAAGTACGCGCTTCCTTCCTACCTGTTCAACCAGACGTTCTCGAACCGATAGCGGTTGTAGTAGCTGTTCAGCGCCGGCTTGAAGCCGATCACCTCCGGGTGCCAGCAGGTGCCGGAGTTGTTGTGTAGGATGATCGGGCGAGCCACGTCTTCCTGGATGCGCCGGTCGATCTCCCAAACCATCTGGCGGCGCTTCTCGAAATCGGGTTCCTGCGACTGGGCTTCGAACATCTTCTCCAGCTCGGGGTTGCAATAGCCGGTGACGTTGCGTTCGGACTTGCACGAATAGTTCTCGAAAAAGCTCTGGTCGGGGTCGTCCACCGAATTGCCGGTCAGGTTCAAGCCGACGGCGTAGTCCTTGCGGGCGACCTTGCCGAACCACACGCCGGTTTCGACGATCTCCAGTTCACCGTCGATGTAGATCTCCTTCAGGTGGTCGATCAGGATCACCGCGGGATCGCGATAGGCAGCGATGTTGCGCGTGGAGATCTTCACCGCCAGGCGCTTGTCCGGACCGTAGCCGTGCTTCTCCATCAGCTTGCGGGCTTCGGCGCGGTTCTTGGCAACGTCCGGGTCATAGCCGACGACAGTGCGCATCATCTCAGCCGGCATGCCCCAGACGCCTTCGGGCGCGGGCAGCATGGTGGTGCCGATCGCGGCCTCGCCCTCGGCGATGATGTCATTGAAGGCCTTGCGGTCCATCGACAGCGCCATGGCACGGCGGATTTCGGCATTGTGGAAGGGCGGCTTGTCGCGGTTGACAATCAGGTTGGTCGAGACGTTGACCGGCCCGGCGTGGCAGATCGCCTTTGGTGCCTGGGTGGTGATGTCCTTGCGCACCTGCTGGGTGACCTCGGAGGGGAAGGTGAGGTCGAGCTTGCCGGCGATGAATGCCAGCATGGCGGTGGAGCGGTTGGTGATGATCGGCATCTCGATGCCGTCGAGATAGGGCCGGCCCGGCTTCCAGTAATTCGGGTTGCGGGCCAGGCGGATGATCTCGTTCTGCTTGAACTCGACCAGCATGAACGGACCGGTGCCAACCGGCTTGGTGCGCATGGTGGCCGCGTTGACATGGCACGGGTAGATCGGCGTGTAGCCGGAGGCGAGCATGTTCAGTAGCGAGATCTGCGGCCGGCCGAGCTTGAAGGTGACCTCGAGGTCGCCGTTCGGCACCACTTCCAGGACGTTTTCATAGAGCGTGCGGCGCGGATTGGTGCGCAGCTTGTCGGTGGCCCGGCCGGCGACCAGCTCAAAGGTGCATTTCACATCCGCCGCGGTAAACGGCTTGCCGTCATGCCACTTCACGCCGGGCTGCAGCGTGAAGGTGAGCGACTTCTTGTCGTCGCTCCAGGCCCATTTGGTGGCGAGTTCTGGAATGATGGTTTCCAGCGTGTCCTTCGGCTGGGTCGTGTCGTAGGTGATCAGGTTGTTGTAGATGGCCATGAACGGGGCATTCATCGAGAACGTCGCGCCCTCGTGGATCGAGGCGCTGGGCGGGTTGTCGCGCTGGTACATGCGCAGCGTGCCGCCTTGTTTCGGCTGCTGCGCTTCCGCGACGCTGGTGGCGGCGATTCCGGCCAGCATGATGGCCGAGGCAAACAAAATTCGCGTTTGGCGTTGCACGTCCCTGTCCTTCGATGTTGCGTTCGGCGATGCCGGGATGCGGCAGGCAACCGGCTCTCGTTTGTTTGTGCTCCGGATATCACACCAGCGGGCAGACGCAAATCAGTCATGCATACGGCGCCTACGAATTGGCATCCCGGCGGCGCTCTGCGAGCATGCGCCAAACCGATGGGGACTGCGCATGCAAGACAACCTGGCGGAACTCGCCCGTCGCCATATCGCCCCGCGCGACCTGCTGGCCAGCGAGGTGTTCCCGCCCGATCTCTGGGCGGCGATGGCCCAGGCCGGGCTGTTCCGCATCGGCCTGCCGGCGGCACATGGCGGGGACGGCGGCAGCTATGCCAGCATCGCCGCGGCCGAGCGGGTGCTGGTGGAGGCCGGCCAGTCCACCGGCCTGGCCGGGGTCTGGGGCGGGCACCTGATGGTGGCGCGCTGGTTCATCCAGGGCTTCGGCACGCCGGCCCAGCAGGCGCGGATCCTGCCGCGTGTGACCAGCGGGGCGCTCACCATCGGGGTGGGGATCTCCGAGCCCAAGGTGGGCGCGCACCCCAAGCTGCTGACCACGACAGCGACGCGCGAGGGCGATTCGTGGCGGCTGGACGGCGAGAAATCCTATGTCACCAATGGAAACATCGCCGGGATGTATGTGGTGCTGGCGATCACCGCGATGCAGGGCGATCGCAAGCGCTACTCCTTCTTCCTGGTGCCGCGCGACGCCCCGGGGCTGGAGGTGGTCGCGGCGCCAACGCCGGAATCGATGCGCCCGGTCGGGCATGTGGCGCTGCGGCTGAACGGCTGCCGCGTGCCGGCCGATGCCTTGCTGGGCACCCAGGATGCGGCGTACGAGACGATGGCGCTGCCGTTCCGCGACGCCGAGGACGCCGTCGGCACCTCCGGCATGGCGGGCAACCTGGCCGGGCTGGTGCGATTGCTGGCGGCGGAACTGGCGCCGGCGCCTGCCGATAAGGCTCTGGCGGATGAGGTTCTAGGCGAACTCGGCGCGCTGGCGGGGCTGGCCGCACTCGCCGGGCCGGTGGCGGCGGCGCTGGCGCGGGCGGTGGATGACGGCACGGTGACGGCGGACGAGCCGCAGGCGCTGCTGATCGGGCTGCGTCAGAATTCCACCGAATTCCATCGCCGTGCGGTGGCGTTTCGTGATGCCCATGCCGCCCGGCGCGATCCGGTGCTGGATGCCAGGCTGAATTCGATCCAGACCTCGCTGTCCGTGGCGCGCGGGCCGCGGGCGATCCGCATGGCGCGAGCGGGGGCGCGGATGCTGCCGCCCCGCTGACCGCTTCAAGCGCCTGACCGCGACAAGCGCCGCCCGCTGGTCTAGATAGGCCGCGACAGGCGCGGGATTGAGGACGGCAATGGTGGCTGAGACGAATGCTGTGGAGACGCCGGAAGGCGGGCGCGACTTCATCCGCGACATCATCGCAACGGACCTCGCCCAGGCCCGGGTGCAAACCGTGGTCACCCGCTTCCCGCCGGAGCCCAACGGCTACCTGCATATCGGCCACGCCAAGTCGATCTGCCTGAATTTCGGCGTGGCGGCGGAGTTCGGCGGGCGCTGCCACCTGCGCTTCGACGACACCAACCCGACCAAGGAGGAACAGGCGTTCATCGACGCCATCGCCGCCGATGTGCGCTGGCTCGGCTTCGACTGGGGCGAACACCTGTTCCATGCCTCGGATTATTTCGAGCAGCTCTATGCCTGGGCCGAGCACCTGATCCGCAACGGCGATGCCTATGTCGACGACCAGTCGCCCGACGAGATGCGCGCGGCCCGCGGGACGCTGACCGAGCCGGGTCGCAATTCACCGTGGCGAGATCGCGGCATCGAGGAGAACTTGGCGCTGTTCCGTGCCATGCGCGCGGGCAAGTTCCCGAACGGTGCGCGGGTGCTGCGCGCGAAGGTCGACATGGCAGCGGGCAACATCAACCTGCGCGATCCCGCGCTGTACCGCATCCTGCACGCCACCCATCCGCGCACCGGCGACGCCTGGTGCATCTACCCGACCTATGACTACGCCCATGGCCAGTCCGACGCCATCGAGGGCATCACTCATTCGCTGTGCACGCTGGAGTTCGAGGACCACAAGCCGCTGTACGAGTGGCTGCTGGACAAGCTGCCAATCGCCGCACTGGGCAAGCCGGCCCGCCCGCGCCAATACGAGTTCGCCCGGCTGAACATCGCCGGCCTGGTGCTGTCCAAGCGCGTGCTGACCCGGCTGGTCTCGGGCGGCCATGTCGCCGGCTGGGACGACCCGCGCATGCCCACCCTGGCCGGGCTGCGCCGCCGCGGGGTGCCAGCCTCGGCGTTGCGCGAATTCATCAAGCGCGTCGGCATGGCGCGCGCGCAGTCGGTGGTGGATCCCGCGCTGTTCGATTTCGCCGTCCGCGAGGAGCTGAACCGAACGGCGCTGCGTCGGATGGCCGTGCTGCGGCCCCTGCGGGTGATCATCGACAACTATCCCGAGGGTGAAACCGAGACGCTGGAGGCGATCAACCATCCCGATGACCCCGCGCGGGGAACCCGCCCGATCACCTTCAGCCGCGAGATCTATGTCGAGCGTGACGACTTCATGGAGGAACCGCCCAAAAAATTCTTCCGCCTCTCCCCCGGCCGCGAGGTCCGCCTGCGCTACGGCTATTTCATCACCTGCCGCGAGGTGATCAAGGACGCATCGGGCGAGGTGGTGGCGCTGCGCTGCACCTATGACCCCGCCACCAAGGGCGGCAACGCGCCGGATGGCCGCAAGGTCCAGGCGACGCTGCACTGGGTGAGTGCCGCCGATGCCGTGCCGGCCGAGTTGCGCCTCTACAATCCGCTGTTCTCCCGCGCAGATCCCGGCGCCGACGGCGATGTCTTCGCCGACCTCAATCCGGACTCGCTGGAGGTGCTGGCTGGCGCGATGGTGGAGCCCGCGTTGGCCGTTACCGCAGTGGGCGCCGCGGTGCAGTTCGAGCGCCAGGGCTATTTCTGTCCCGACCCCGACAGCCAGCCCGGCGCTCTGGTGTTCAACCGCACCGTCGGGCTGCGCGACACCTGGGCCAAGGAGAGCGGCAAGAACGCGCCGCCTGCGGTCGGGCGCATCCGTTCCTAGCTATCGCGGCCGGATCGCCACCACCGCCCGCGGCGCCGGTCGCAGCCGGGCCGCGAGCCCGAGCAACTGCTTCCACGGCCAATAACGCCGGTCCAGCAATGCCATGCCCCGCGCCGCCTCGTCGCCCGCCACAATCGCGGCACTGGCGTCCAGCCACGGGCCAGTGACCCCGCCACGCATGTCGCAGGCGGCGATACGGCAGCGCGGATCGCGCCGCAGCCGCTTGATCTTGAAGGCATCCGCGCGGCTATAGACGAACAGCGTCCCATCCGGCGCCGCGGCGAACCATAGCGGCGTGCGCACCGGCGTGCCGTCCCGGCGATAGCTTTCCAGGTTCAGGTAGCGCGACTGCGCCAATTGCTGCCACTCGGCGGTCATCCGCGTCGCTCCTCCGGCACCGAAACCCAAACCCAGACCAGGCCAACGAGCAACAGCACCGTGGTCAGCACGAACACCCAGGGAATGCCGATGAACGCCGCCACCGTGCCGCCGGTGATCGGCCCCATCGAGTTGCCGAGAAAATACGCCGACGAGGTCATGCCATAGGTGAAGCCGCGCT
>CAXNGD010000171.1:0-6119 GCA_964201575.1 Acetobacterales bacterium
GTTCGCCATCGTCGATGAAGCCGAGCGCTGCGGATTGGATGTGATCTGGCTTGGGGAGTTCCATTTCGATCCAGCACGTTCGGTCCTATCGTCCCCAATGTGCATCGCCAGCGCGATCGCCATGCGGACGCGGCGGATCAAGATCGGCATCTCTTGACTGTTCTTCTGCCCCTGCTCGGCGCAGACCGCCGCATCATGGGCGGCTCGTTCAACGATTTTCCGGGTGCCGCGATCGGCGTATGCCTGGAGGCGCACTCACGTCGTGCCGCGGCCGCCGATGTCCTGATCGCGGTGCCCGACTTCACCGCACCGACCCAGGCGCAGCTGGTGGACGGCCTAGTGCGCACGCTCGTGCTGATGCGCGATGCGCCCGGGGTGCCGGTCTATGTCGGCTGTGCCGCCGGGCTCGGACGTACCGGCACGTTCATGGCAGCGTTGGCCAGGGTCGCGGGGATTGAGGACGCAGTGGCCTGGGTGCGGGCGAACTACGACTCCCGGGCGGTGGAGACTGCGGCCCAGGAGGCCTGCGTGGCGGCGCTTGACGTCGATGCGGTCTGGGCGGCCTATGCGGCAAAATGCTGACCTTGCGGAGGTTCGTCCCATGCGCCTGACCCGTCGCGCGGCCCTGGTTGCCGGCGCCGCCTTTGCCACCCCTGCACGGGCCGCGACGCCGATCCGGCTTGGCCTGCTGCGCACCGCCTCGCCAGCGCCGCTGTATATCGCCCAGGAGCGCGGCTGGTTTCGCGAGGCCGGCGTCGAGGTGGTGTTCCGCTTCTTCGATGCTGCCCAGCCGATCGCGGCGGCGGCCGTCTCGGGCGACACCGACATGGGCATCACCGCGCTGACCGGCGGCTTCTTCGCCCTGGCCTGGCGCGGCGAGCTGGTGGTGATCGGCGGCGGGCTGCACGAGCAGAAGGGCCACAAGCTGACCGCCGTGCTGGTCTCGAAGAAGGCATACGACGCCGGGCTGACCACGCTGGACAAGCTGGCCGGCAGCAGCTTCGGCATCACCCAGTACGGGTCGAGCTTCCACTACATGGCCGGGCGGCTGGCCGAGGTGCGGGGTTTCGACCTCAAATCCATGACGTTGCGCCCGCTGCAAACGGTGCAGAACATGGTGGCCGCCGTGCGCACCGGCCAGGTCGATGCCACCATGGCGATCGCCTCGATGGCGGTCCCGGCGGCGGCGGCTGGCGAGGCGGTGATCATCGGCTGGATCGGCGACCTCGTGCCATATCAGATCACCGCGCTGTTCGCGTCCAAGGCGATGGTCGGCGCGCGGGCCGATGAGTTGAAGAAGTTCGCGGGCGCATATCAGCGCGGGATCGCCGCGTATCGCGAGGCGTTCCTGCGCTTCGATGCCGCGGGGACCCCGCAATACGGGCCGGCGACCGATGCCGCGATCGCCGACATCACCAAATATGTCTTCATCGGCGACCCGCTGGCCGGCGCCAAGATCAAGGCCGGGCTTGGCTGGTACGACGAAGGCGGCGCGCTGAACGTGGCCGATGTTCGCAACCAGCTTGCCTGGTTCAGCGCCCAGGGGATGGTCAAGGGCGAGGTCGACGCCAACGCCATCATCGACACAAGGTTCCTGCCGACGCGGTAGTTGAGCCGGAAATGCCGTCTGTCGGACTGCGCGCGGAGGGCATCTCGCACAGCTTCGGGGCGCTGGAGGTATTGTCGGGGATCGACCTCACCGTGGCCGCCGGCGAGGTGACGGTGCTGCTTGGCCCGTCGGGCTGCGGCAAGTCGACCTTGCTGGCCATCCTCGGCGGGCTGTTGGCGCCGGGGCAGGGCAGGGTGGTGATGACCGGCACGCCGCCGCCCGACAGCCTCAATCCGCTGACCTATGTGTTCCAGGACTTTTCCCTGTTGCCCTGGCGCCGGGTGGCCGGGAATGTGTCGCTGGTGCTGGAGGGTCGGCTGACGAAGGCCGAGCGCGAGGCACGGATCGCCGAGGTGCTGGCGCTCACTGGGCTGTCCGACTTCGCCGGCGCCTGGCCGCGCCAGCTCTCGGGCGGGATGCGCCAGCGGCTTGGCATTGCCCGCGCGCTGGCGGTGCGCCCGGCGGTGCTGCTGATGGACGAGCCGCTCTCGGCACTGGATACGCCCACGCGGATGCTGTTGCAGGACGAGTTCGCCGCCATGATCGCGCGCGCCGCGATGACCTGTGCCTATGTCACCCATAATCTCGGCGAGGCGGTGCGGATGGGTCATTCCATCGTGTTGCTGTCGCGCCGGCCCGGCCGGATTGCCGGCAGGCTGCGGCTCGATCTGCCGTTGGAGGGGCGGACACAAGAGGACCCGATCCTGCGCGCGGCCGAGGCGGAACTCTGGGCGATGATCCGCAGCGATGCCGCGGCCGCGGCGCGAGAGGTCGAGCATGGCTGAGGGGACCATCCCTTTCCGGGCGGGCGGTTTCGCCCCCCGCTTGGTGCCGTTCGCCGGGGCGGCCACGCTGATCGGGCTGCTGGCGCTATGGCAGGTGGTGGCCGACTATGGCCTGATCTCCAGCCGCTTCCTGCCGACACCGCTGGCGATCGGGCGGTCGCTGATGACCTTGGCAAAGAGCGGCGAACTCTGGGCGCATCTGTCCGCCTCGTTGCAGCGCTTCGGCCTCGGCTGGGCGATGGGCACGGCGGCCGGGCTGGTGGCGGGCTTCGCCATCGGGCTGTTCACCCTGGCGCGCTCGCCGGGGATGGCGGTGGTGTCAGCGCTTTTCCCGATCCCGAAGATCGCGCTCGCGCCGCTGTTCATCATCTGGTTCGGCATCGGCGAGGGCAGCAAGCTGGCCACCCTGGCGTTCGGTGTGTTCTTCCCCACGGTGATCAACACGGTGGCGGGCGTGGACGGCGTGCCGCGCGGGCTGATCCGCATGGGCCAGTCCTTCGGGCTGTCCTGGGGGGCGATCGTCTGGAAGATCGTGCTGCCGGGGGCCCTGCCGGCGATCCTGTCGGGCTTTCGCATCACCACCTCGACCGCGGTGATCCTGCTGGTGGCCGCCGAGATGATCGGCGCGGATCGCGGCATCGGCAGTTTCGTGCTCCAGGCCGGCAACCTCTATGACACCGAGGGGCTGATGGCCGGGATCGTGATGCTCAGCGCGCTGGGGCTGACGGTGGCCTGGCTGCTGGGCCGGCTGGAGCGCCTGCTGCTGGCGTGGCGCTAGGCTCGGCCCGGCACTTCGCCTAATCCTCAAACGCCCCCGGCATCACCCGCCCGGTGCGCTCCACGCCACAGAGATCGGGCCGCAGATCGCCGGTGGTGATCCCCTCCGGCCGGCTGCGCCAGCGCAGGTCGAGCCGCTCGACATCGCGGAACATCCCCCGCACCGGATGCCAGCCGGCAAACAACCCGAGCAGCACCGCCGTCTCGTTGTCGCGCGCACGCACCAAGGCGCCGTCACGCGCCTGCACCACGCCGTCGACCAGGTTGGCCACGACATCGGCGGTGGATTCGGCGAAGCGCACGCCGATCCCCGCAGTGTCCAGCACGGTGTTGCTGGCAACCAGGGTGCGCCGGCCCTTGTTCACATAGACGCCGACATCGTTGCAGAACGCTATGAGGTTGTCGCGGATGATGCCGCCGTGCTGCTCCGCCCCGGACTCGCCCAGGTCGCGCTTGAACACCTGCCCCGTGCCGCCGCCACCGACCGACAGGCCGATATTGGGCGAGTAGCTGTGCCGCAGCTTCCATTCGCACAGCACCACGTTGCGCTCCATCACATTGCCCTCGCCGGCCCCCTTGATGAAGGCGCCATAGGTGGCGGCGCCATGTCCGGTACGCTGGAAGTCGGCGATGAAATTGCCGCTGATGCGCCAGTTGCTGGCGGAGATCAGGTCGATCGGGGTGATCGGGTTGGTCGTGGAGCGCTGTTCGTTGTTGACCACCGTGTTGCCCTCGATGCGGCCATTGTCGGGAAAGGCGCCGTCCTCGCCGTTGATCTTGATATGGGCGTTGAAATCCTCGAAGCGGTTGTTGCGGATGACGCTATTGCTGGCGGCGCCGATGACGTGCACGGCGTGTTCGCAGCTGCTGTGCCCGCCGCACACCCCCTGCACGATCAGGTTCTCGATCAGCCAGTGCGGCGCGCTGACCTTGAAGGTCTCCACCACGTCGGACTGGATGGTGACGTCGCCGAGGCGTTCGGCGCGTAGCACCACCGGGGCGTTCGCCGCCCCTGGACGCTCCATCCGCAGGCCGCGCCCGCCGATGCGATAGGTGCCGGGCACCAGCGTGATCACCTGGCCCGGCACCGCCTCGGCGATCGCGCCGGCGAGCTGGGCGGTGTTCAGCACCAACCTGGCCTGGGCCGTCGGCGGCGTGCCCGAACGCGCGGGCGACGCGCCGATGGCCGGCGGGATCGCCGCGTCCTCCGCACGGCGCAGCACATCCATCCGCCGCAGGTAGCGCGCCATCAGGGAGCCGGTCTGGACGATCACCGGGTGGTTGCCGCTGGCGCGCCGCTCGACATAGGGCGCCCACTCGCGCGGCGAGCGGCCTTGCTGGTCGATGAACCAGGCAACGCCGCCCAGCGCGCCGCCGCCGAGGATGACCGCGAGCACCAGCAGCCGCAGCGTCCAGCGCCACAGCCGCGAAGGCGGGCGCCGCTGCCGTCGCCGCCGCCCCTCGCCGGACATCCGGTGCGGCCGCACCGCCGGCGCGCCCTGTGCCACATCGGCCAGGGTCGACGGTGGCGCGCTGCCGTCCTGCTGCGGAGCCCGCACCATGGCGCTATCCGGCGCGCGGCAGGTTCATGCCGGACAGGGCGGAGAGCATCGCCGCCGTCACCTCCTTGGTCGTCGCCCGCCCGCCGAGATCCGGCGTCAGCACGCCTGCGGCACAGACCTGCTCGATCGCCGTCATCAGCACCGCGGCGGCCGCCCGCTCGCCCAGGTGCTCCAGCATCATCGCTCCGGTCCAAAAACTGGCCACCGGGTTGGCGATGCCTTTGCCGGTGATATCGAAGGCGCTGCCATGGATCGGCTCGAACATGCTGGGATAGCGCCGCTGCGGATCGACATTGCCGGCGGGCGCGATCCCCAGCGAACCCGCCAGGGCTGCGGCCAGATCGGACAGGATATCGGCATGCAGGTTCGTCGCCACCACGGTGTCAATCGACTGCGGCTTGCGGACCATGCGCATCGTCATGGCATCCACCAGCTCCTTATCCCAGGTCACATCGGGATAGTCGGCCGCAACCTCCAGCGCGATCTCGTCCCACATCACCAGTCCGAAGCGCTGGGCGTTGGATTTCGTCACGATGGTGATGTGGCGGCGCGGCCGGGCGCGGGCGCAGTCGAAGGCAAAGCGCATGATCCGCTCCACGCCGACGCGGGTGAAGATCGCCACCTCGGTCGCCACCTCCTCCGGCATGCCCTTATGGGTGCGCCCGCCATTGCCGGCATACTCGCCCTCGGAATTCTCCCGGATGATCAGCCAGTCGAGATCGCCAGGCCCCACATTGCGCAAGGGCGAGGTGACACCAGGAAAAATCTTCGTCGGCCGTACATTGGCATACTGGTCAAAGCCCTGGCAGATCGGCAGTCGCAGGCCCCAGAGCGAGATGTGGTCCGGCACATCCTGCGCCCCGACCGCGCCAAAATAGATCGCGTCCATCTTCTTCAACTGCGCCATCCCGTCCGCCGGCATGAACGCGCCCGTGGCCTTGTAGCGGTCCGAGCCCCAGTCCAGCCGCGTGACCTCCAGCCGGAAATCGCCCATCCGCGCGGCCAGCGCCTCGAGCACCTCCAGCCCGGCCTCGATCACCTCGGGCCCGATGCCATCGGCGGGAATGGAGGCGATCGTGTGACTGCGCATGCGGCGTTCCTTGGCTGCTTCGCCGGCCAGAGTGGCGCGCGGCGGAGGCGGGATCAACCGGCCAGGATGAGGCCCGGCACCCCGGCCCGGACATGGCCAATCACCACGGCCCGCACCCCCGCGGCATGCAGCACGGCCAGGCACGCCATCGCCTCGCCCGCCGGCACGCCCGCGAGCAATCCGCCCGAGGTCTGCGGATCGGCCAACAGCGCCGCCGCCGGCCCTTCCGCCAAGCCACTCGCCGCCATGTTCGCCGGCGCCAGCGTGCTCGCCAGCCCCCGCGCCGCCAGCTCGCG
>CAXNGD010000172.1:0-6113 GCA_964201575.1 Acetobacterales bacterium
TCATCCAACAGGTCCTTGATGGCCGCATACCGCGCGCGGATCGCGTTCTCGTCGATCATCCGCGAATCGTAGACACATCAAAGCCGAGCCGGAATCCTGTGCCCCTGCAAAACGCAACCCGAATCGCTTATTCGTTCGTGGCTCCTTAGATCCGAGCTTTCGCCGAAGCTGACCTCCCAGTGCAGGGCGAAGATGCCGGCAAAGGACAGGTTGAGGAACGGCACGATGCGCACATGCGCGGGCTCGATCACATGCTTGCGGAAGCCGTGGATGTTGCCCGGGCCGGCCGAGCCGGCATCGACCAGCGTGGTGCAGCCGCTCCACTTGGCGTACTGGTCGGGATCGACGCCCAGCGAGGTGCCGCCCCAATAGACATGGGTGTGCAGGTCGATCAGGCCGGGGACCACGATCTTGCCGGAGACGTCGCGGGCATACGTCGCCTCGCCGAGGTCATGGCCAATGGCGGCAACCCGTCCGTCGGCGAATGCGATGTCAACGACATCATCCACGTTCTGCGCCGGGTCGATCACGCGCCCGCCGGTGAGCAGCAAGTCGAACATGTCAGATCCTCCGAAGGAGACGATGGTCGTCGGAGTCCATGCTCACCGGTGCAGAAATTTCGTGCAACCCCTCCCCATTTTGTAAAAGTGGTGCAGAATGCGTGTCGATGCTTCCCTTTCTCCACCGCACCCGGCGCGCGCAACCCGCAGGAGCCCCCCGATGAGCAGCACCGTCGCCGACGATTCCCGGACGAATTCGCGGATCGTCACTAGCTATCGCCAGCGCACCGCGGGCTCAGCCAAGATGGCGCGCCAGGCCCAGGACCTGTTCCCCAGCGGCATCACCCATGACGCACGCAACGTCGATCCGTATGGGATTTACGTCGCCCGCGCTGCGGGCCCACACAAATGGGATGTCGATGGCAACAAGTACATCGACTATTTCGGCGGCCATGGCGCGCTGATCCTCGGCCACAACCACCCCACCGTGCTGGCGGCCATCACCGCTGCCATGCAGGACGGTTCGCAGTTCGGCGCCAGCCACCCGCGCGAGATCGGCTGGGCCAATGCGGTCAAGCGCCTGGTGCCGTCGGCTGAGCGGCTGCGCTTCACCTCCTCGGGCACCGAGGCGACGCTGATGGCCGTCCGCCTCGCCCGCGCCTTCACCGGCCGCGAGACGCTGCTGCGCTTCAAGGGCCATTTCCACGGCTGGCATGACCAGATGACCAGCGGCTATTCGAACCACTATGACGGCACCCCGACTCCGGGCGTGCTGCCGTCAGTGGCGCAGAAATCGGTGCTGGTGAACCCCGGCGACATCGCCGCCGTAGAAGCCGCGTTGAAGAACAATCCGGATATCTGTGCCGCGATTCTGGAGCCCACTGGCTCCTCGTTCGGCCAGGTTCCGCTGAAGGCCGAGTTCGTCCAGGAGCTGCGCCGCCTGACGACGAAATACGGCGCCCTGCTGATCATGGACGAGGTCGTGACGGGCTTCCGCGCCGCGCCTGGCGGCGCCCAGGTCGCCTGGGGCATCACGCCGGATCTGTCCTCCTGGGCCAAGATCCTGGCCGGCGGCATGCCCGGCGGCTGCGTCACCGGCCGCAAGGACATCCTCGACCTGCTGGACTTCGCCGCCTCGGCCAAGGCCGGCCGCGAGAAGATCGGCCACCCCGGCACCTTCAACGCCAACCCGGTCTCCGCGGCCGCCGGCATCGCCTGCCTCACCATCCTGGCCGAGACCGACGCGGTCCAGAAAGCGGCCGACACTGCGGCCAGCTTGCGCGCCGGGCTGAATGACGTGCTCGCCGAATTCGGCCTCAAGTGGTCGGTCTACGGCACCTATTCGGGCTTCCACCTGTTTGTGAACCCGAAGAACCGTGACATCACGCCGCACGGCTTCGACCCGTTCGCTATCGAGATGGAGGAACTAAAGGCGCAGCCGCAGAAGCTCAACAACCGCATGCGCATCGCCCTGCTGGTCAATGGCGTGGACACCAATCCGCGCATCGGCGGGCTGCTGTCCTGCACCCACACCGCGCAGGATGTGGCCGAAACGGTGGCGGCATACCGCGAGGCGCTGAAGATGATGAAAGCGGAAGGCGAGCTTCCGAACTGACACTTACCAGGGGCCGGGCGGCAACGTCCGGCCCCATCTGATTCCGGCCCCGCACAGGGGCTGACGCGGGGAGGAACGTTGATGAACGACGAAGACCTGGGCTTCATGCCCGCCACCGAGCTGGCGCCGATGATCCGGCAGAAGAAGATATCGCCGGTCGAGGTGATGAGCACCATCATCAAGCGCATCGAGCGGCTGGAGCCGAAGATCAACGCCATGGCGGCCTTCGGGCCGGAGTTGGCGATGTCGCATGCGCGCCGCGCCGAAGAAGCTCTGATGAAGGGCGGCACGATCGGCCCGCTGCATGGCCTGCCGGTTACCATCAAGGACCTCGCCTGGACCCATGATTTCCCCACCGAGCGCGGCAGTCACAGCGCCAAGGGTTTCCAGGCCAAGATCGACAACCCCTTCGTCGCCCGGCTGCGCGAAGCCGGGGCCATCGTCATCGGCAAGACGACCGTCTCCGAATTCGGCTGGACCGGCGTCTCCCGCTCGCCGCTGACCGGCATCACCCACAATCCATGGAAACAGGGCTACAACGCCGGCGCCTCCTCGGCCGGCGCCGGCTCGGCGGCCGCGGCCGGCTACTCCGCCCTGCACCAGGGCAGCGACGGCGCCGGCTCGATCCGCATGCCGGCGCACTTTTGCGGCCTCTTCGGCCACAAGCCGACCCATGGCCGCGTCCCCAACCACCCCGTTGGCGCCGGCGACTACACCAGCCACATCGGCCCGATGACCCGCACGGTCGGCGACGGGGCGCTGATGATGTCGGTGATGTCCGGCCCGCACCCGCTCGACCACACCAGCCAGGAAGCATGGCCCGCCGACTACATGGGCCGGCTCGATGACGGCGTGAAAGGCAAGCGCGTCGCCTTCTCGATGGATCTCGGCCATGCCCGCGTCGACCCCGAGGTCGCCGACCTGGTGCGCCGCGCCGCCGAGAACTTCGCCGCCCATGGCGGCTTCACCCTGGCCGACGTCAAGCCTACCTGGGGCCCGGTCGGCCCCTCGCTGATCCGCGACTTCTGGGCCGCCCACATGACCAGCAGCGCCGCCCTGCTGCCGAAGTTCGAGAACCAGATGGACCCCGGCCTGGTCGCCTGCATCAAGGACGGCCGCAACATCACCATGGCCCAGTACCAGGACATGCGGGTGCGCAAGATGGCCTATATCTCGGACATCCACATGTGGTTCGAGGACTGGGATTTCCTCATCACCCCCACCGTCTCGGTCCCCGCCTTCCCGGCCGAACGCCTGATCCCCGCCCACTGGCCGCAGCACCCGTGGGACTGGATCCAGTGGGCGGAGTTCTCCTACCCGTTCAACATGAGCTGGAACCCCGCCGCCACCGTTCCCGCCGGCTTCACCAAGGAGGGGCTGCCGGTCGGCATGCAGATCGTGGGGCGGCGCTTCGACGATCTCGGGGTGATGCAGGCCTCGCGGGCGTTCGAGCGGATACAGCCCTGGGCGGACAAGCGGCCGAAGATCGACTGGTAAGGCAGGCAAGCGCGTTCTTTTTTTGAAAAAAAAACCAAAAAACTTTCATCCATTTAGGCCCGGCACAAATGGATGAAAGTCTTTTTGCTTCTTTTTCTACAGAAAAAGAACGTTCTTTCCTGGGACAATGCCAATGACCGAAGAAGACCTCTGCTTCCTCCCCGCCACTGAGGCTGCCGCGCTGATCCGCGCCCGCAAGCTTTCCCCGGTCGACCTCATGCGCGCCGTCGTCGCCCGCGTCGAACGCCTGGAGCCGAAGCTGAACGCCATGTCGGCCTTCGACCCCGCGCTGGCCCTGCGCCGGGCGCGGGCGGCCGAGGCCGAGGTGATGCGCGGCGCCGCCCTCGGGCCGCTGCACGGCGTACCGGTCACCATCAAGGACCTGCACTGGACCGAGGACTACACCACCGAAGCCGGCAGCTTCACCCAGCAGGGCTTCAAGGCACCGATGGACGCCCCCTCGGTCGCCCGGTTGCGCACCGCCGGCGGCGTGGTGTTCGGCAAGACCACCACCAGCGAACTGGCCTGGAGCGGCATCTCCAACAACCCGCTGACCGGCATGACCCATAATCCCTGGAAGCGCGGCTACAATGCCGGTGCCTCCTCAGCTGGTGCCGGGGTCGGGGCTGCTGCAGGCTACGGCCCGCTGCACCAGGGAAGCGACGGCGCCGGCTCCATCCGCATGCCCAGCCATTTCTGCGGTGTCTTCGGCCTCAAGCCCACCCATGGACGCATCCCGCTGCATCCGGTGCCGACCAGCGACTACACCGGCCATATCGGCCCGATGACCCGCACCGTCGCCGATGCCGCGCTGATGCTCGGCGTCATGGCCGGCCCGCATCCGCTCGACCTCACCAGCCTCGAAGCCCCGCCAGCCGACTATCTCGGTCGGCTGGACGAAGGCGTGCGCGGCCGCCGCGTTGCCTTCAGCCCTGACCTCGGCCATGCCCGGGTCGACCCCGAGGTGGCCGCCATCGTCCGCCAGGCCGCCACCGATTTCGCCGCCGCCGCCGGCCTGCACATGACCGAGGTGACGCCGGCCTGGGGCCCCGTCGGCGTGCCGCTGATCCGCGGCTTCTACCGCGGCCACATGCAGTCCCGCGCCCACCTGCTGGCAGAATTCGAAAGCCGCATGGACCCGCCGCTGGTCGCCTGCATCCGCGACGGCATGAGCATGACACTGGCGGAGTACCAGGACATCCGCATCCGCAAGCTCGCCTATGTCGCCGACATCCACAGTTGGTTCGAGGACTGGGACTTCCTCATCACCCCCGCCGCCTCCACCGCCGCCTTCCCCGCCGACCGCCACATCCCCGCCCATTGGCCGCAGCATCCCTGGGACTGGCTGCAATGGGCGGAATTCTCCTATCCGTTCAACATGAGTTGGAACCCCGCCGCCAGCATCCCCGCCGGCTTCACCCAGGACGGCCTGCCGGTCGGGCTGCAGATCGTCGGCCGGCGCTTTGACGACCTCGGCGTGCTCCAGGCATCGCGTGCCTTCGAAATTGCGCTGCCCTGGGCGGATCGTCGTCCCTCGGTGGACTGGTCGTCATGACCGCCACCTTCACCGCCACCCCGATCGGACGCCTGCGCACGCCGTGGCAGACGACGTCGGAATGCCCGCGCAACGGTCGCCGCGGAGACATGCCACTCTGCACTGTCGAACTCGACCCCGCGTTCATCCCCGGCCTCAAGGACCTCGACTTCTATACCCACCTGATCCTGCTCTACTGGCTCAACCAGGCCGGCACAGCCGAGATGCAGTTCATGCCGCCGAACGACACCGAGCCACGCGGCATGTTCGCCACCCGCACGCCGCGCCGCCCGAACCCGATCGGGCTTTCCGTGGTGAAGTTCGAGGGGTTTGCCGCACCGGGGGTCCTGAACGTCCGCTATCTCGATTGCGTCGACGGCACCCCCCTGCTGGACATCAAGCCGTATCTGCCCAGCACGGATGCCGAGCCCGAGGCCAGCATGGGATTTCAGAAGCGCAGCCGCTGATGGCCCAGAACATCTACGACGAAGACGACTTCTTTGCCGGCTACAAAACCCTCGCCCGGTCGGTAAAGGGGCTGGATGGAGCAGGGGAGTGGCCCTCGATTCGCGCCCTGCTGCCGCCGATGACCGGGCTGCGCGTGGTCGATCTCGGCTGCGGCTTCGGCTGGTTCTGCCGGTGGGCGCGCGAGGCCGGTGCGGCCGATGTTCTCGGCCTCGATCTCTCCGAGAAGATGTTGGCAAGGGCGGCCGAGGCGACGCAGGACGCGGCGATCCGCTATGGCCGGGCCGACCTGGATCGCCTGGACCTGCTGCCCAGTGTCTTCGACCTCGCTTATTCATCGCTGGCGCTGCACTACCTGGAATCACTCGACGGCATGATGGCGGCGGTCCATGGCGCCCTGGCCCCGGGCGGGCATTTCGTGTTCTCCGTCGAACACCCGATTTACACCGCTCCCACCCGACCCGGCTTTGTCACCGCCGAGGATGGCCGCCGGGTCTGGCCA
>CAXNGD010000173.1:0-6109 GCA_964201575.1 Acetobacterales bacterium
ATGCGCACTCAACCCATCCGCATGCCGCGTCTCCAACTCGCCCAGCGGCCAAGCCTTCTCCCAGTTGTTGATCCCTTGCGACACCGCGCCCGCCTCGGCAATCGCCTCCTCCAGCAACGCCACCCGCCCCGATGTCGTCCGGTCGATCAGCCGCACCCCCGCCTCGTTCAGCCGGCGCAAAAACCCCTGGAACGCATCGATCGCGCCAGGCTCCGCCACCGCCCACCCCGCCGTCTGCAACACCGCCAGCGTCCCCGGCCGGCGCGCCGCCATCGGCTCGGCCCCGCCGACAAACGGCGCAAATCCGGGATCACCCCCCACGATCGAGGCAATCGCATGGCAAACCGCCCAGCCATCCTCCAGCGTCGCTGACAACGTCCCCATCACATTCTGACTGAACTGATCGCTGATCCCGCCCCGGTTGATCGCCCCAAACGTCGGCTTGAACCCCACCACGCCACAAAAACTCGCCGGCCGCAGGATCGACCCGCCTACCTGGCTGCCAATCGCCACCGGAACCATCCCCGCCGCCACCGCCGCCGCCGAGCCCGACGACGACCCGCCCGGCGTCCGCGTGGCATCATGCGGATTGGTCGTCGGCCCCGCCACCATGTCGGCAAACTCCGTCGTCACCGCCTTGCCAACAATCACCGCCCCCGCCCGCCGCAGCGCATAAGCCACCGCCGAATCCCGCCCGCCCTGCCGCCCGGCAAAAATCGGCGAGCCAAACCCCGTCGGCAGATCCGCCGTCTCGATGATGTCCTTCAACGCCACCGGCATCCCGTCAATCGCCGACAGCGGCGTGCCGTCGCGATAGCGCGCGCTGGCGGCATCCGCACTCCGCCGCGCCGCCTCGACATCCAGCGAAGCAAAGGCCCGCACCACCGGCTCGCGCTCGGCAATGCGGCCCAGGCAGGTCTCCAGCAACGCGCGCGGCGAACCGGCCCCCTCGGCGAAACCCTCACGCAAGGCCGCGAAATGCGTCATCTTTGCCTCCTGTTGCCGGAGGATGGTAGCGGCGCGAAGGCGGAAGGCAAGGAAGGCCTTCTTTTTCTAAAGAAAAAGAAGCAAAAAGACTTTATCCATTTGCACCCGAACGCCGTTACTTAACCGCCTCAATGGATAAAAGTTTTTTTGATTCTTTTTTTCAAAAAAGAACGCGCTTCCTTCCCCCCGCGTTGACAGCTCCAACGCATGATGCCCAGCATTCCCGCCGTTGCGCACAGGAGGATCGGAAAATGGCGACAATCGGTTGGGACGAATGGGCACGCCTCGACGGAACCGCCCTCGCCACCCTCGTCCGCCGCGGCGAGCTCACCGCCCGCGAAATCGCCGCCCAGGTCGCCGAGGGCGTCGCCCGCGTCGACCCCAAACTCAACGCCGTCCTCGGCCTGTACGACGACGTCATCGCCAACCCAGACACTGACCACCCGAACAATGCTGGCGTGCTGTACGGCGTCCCCGTCTTCGTCAAGGACCTCGGCCAGTCCATGGCCGGCCGCATGCAGGAAAGCGGCTCCAAACTCTGGAAAGGCTACGTCCCCACCGCCAACGACCCCCTGATCGACAACGCCCTGGCCGCCGGCCTCATCCCCATCGGCCGCTCCACTTCCCCAGAATTCGGCATGACCTTCGACACCGCCACCGATTATCTCGGCAGCGTACAAGTCACCCGCAACCCCTGGAACCCCAACCACACCCCCGGCGGCTCCTCCGGCGGCTCGGCGGCCCTGGTCGCCGCCGGCGTCACCCCGATCAGCCTTTCCTCGGATGGCGGCGGCTCCACCCGCATCCCCGCCAGCTTCTCCGGCCTCGTCGGCCTCAAGGCCACCCGCGGCCGCGTCCCCCGCGCCCTGGCCCAAAGCGAATACATCAGCCGCATCGCCATCGACGGCGTTCTGACCCGCAGCGTCCGCGACACCGCTAGCACCTACGAAACCCTCAGCCGCGTCCCCAATGGCGGCAGCTTCATGCCCATCCGCGCCCCCAAGCACGGCTACCTCGCCTCACTGACCATCGACCCCGGCCGCCTGCGCATCGGCCTCTCCACCGGCCGCTGGGGCCGCACCACGGACACCGACCCGCAAGTCGCCGCCCGCATCCGCGAGGTCGCCCTCCTGCTCCAATCCCTCGGCCACCACGTCGAGGAACTGGACGACACCACCATCTGCGACTGGGAGGTCATGTGGCGCGGCTACATCACCCAATGGGTCGGCAGCCGCGCGGGCTTCGTCGCCATGGCCCGCGACCGCGGCGTCGAGCCCCAGGAGCTGGCCAGCCACCTCTCCACCATGACCTACCGCCACTTCCTCGCCCACACCCGCTACGACAAGTTCGACATCTTCGCCATGATGGCCGCCAACAACACCACCACCCGCAGCTTCGGCCGCCTGATGGACCAGTACGACCTCCTCCTCACCCCCACCCTCGCAATCCGCGTCCCCCAGGCCAACGGCCCCTACTCCCTGCTCGCCGACGAGGAACTCGACCCCTGGGTCGAGCGCCTAGCCAATGCCTGCCGCTACACCATGCCCGGCAACGAAACCGGCATGCCCGGCATCTCCCTCCCCGCCGGCCTGGACAGCGCCGGTCTGCCCATCGGCGCCCAGATCCACGGCAACTTCGCCTGCGAAGACGTGCTGATCCAAATCGCCGCCCAGGTCGAACGCGCCAAGCCCGAATGGTTCGGCGCCATACCAGGCATCCATGTCAGCAAGTAAGAATCTTCTTTTTGTGAACAAAAAGAAGCAAAAAAACTTTACCCACCGCCCCCCGGCATAAGCCGTGCACCAACCCAAGCAAATGGAAAAAGTTTTTCTGGTTCTTTTCGTTCACAAAAAGAACTCTTCCTAATGCCTGCCCCTTTCCTCCTGGGCCTGGCCCTCGGTGCGGTACTGCTCCTGTCCAGCTTCAGCTTCGCCGGCGCCTACCGCCGCTTCCTCACCGAGCGCCGCGGCGCCGGCATCCGCGCCCAGCTCCTGATGATCGCCGCCGCCACCTTGCTGATCCTGCCGGCCACCAGCGCCGGCACCTTGTTCGGCGACCCGGTCCGCGGCCTGATCTTCGCCCCCGGCCTGGCCGTCATCGTTGGCGCCTTCGTCTTCGGCATCGGCATGCAGCTGGGTGGCGGCTGCGCCAGCGGCACGTTGTACGCCGCCGGCGGCGGCAGCCTGCGCGCCCTGCTGACCCTGGCGTTCTTCATCGTTGGCGCCACCCTGGCGAGCTGGCGCGCGGAATGGTGGCAGGACTGGCCCGCCCCGCCCCCCCTCGCCCTGGCCGCAACCCTCGGCCTGCTGCCCGCCCTGCTCGCCACCCTGGCCCTGCTCGCCGCCGCCGCCTGGCTCGCCTGGCACCTGGAGCGTCGCCGCCACGGCACCGCCGAGCCAATCCGCCGCGCGCTGCTCTGGGGCGCCGTGGCGCTGGCCGCGCTCAATTTCCTCACCTTGTCGATCGCCGGCCGCCCCTGGGCGATCACCGCCGCCTTCCCGCTCTGGGGCGCCAAGGCGGTCGCCGCCCTGGGCTGGGACGAGCCGGCCTTCTGGCCGTTCTGGGAAGACCCCACCCGCATCGAGGCCTTGCTGCGCCCGTTCACCGCCGACCTGACCACGGCGATGGATCTCGGCATGCTCGCCGGCGCCTTCCTGGCCGCCATCCTGGCCGGCCGCTTCGCCCTCGGCCGCCTGACCCAAGGCGAAGCCGCCGCCAGCCTCGTCGGTGGCCTGCTGCTCGGCATCGGCGCGGTCCTGGCCTCCGGCTGCAACATCAGCGCCTTCGTCTCCGGCATCGCCTCGGGCAGCCTGCATGGCTGGCTGTGGATCCCCCCGGCCCTGCTCGGCAACCGCCTGGGCCTGGTCCTGCGCCCACACTTCGGCCTTCGCGACGCATGACGGCGTGATTTGACAATTTCCCGTTTCTGAATGTCATAATACCCCGACGTAATTCACATTCTACGATAGTGTAATAGGAGGTAAGGATGCGACGTGCCGCAGTCGGACTGCTCCTGGCCCTGGCGTCCTTCGCCCCCGCATCGGCGCAGGCCCCCCTGCTCACAGCCCAGGCCTGCCTCGGCTGCCACGGCCCCGGCGCCATCGGCCAAACCCCCATCGCCGGCCTCGCCGGCCGCCCCGCCGCCGACCTCGTCGCCGCCATGACCGAATTCCGCGCCAACCAGCGTCCCGGCACCATCATGGGCCGCATCGCCCGCGGCTACACCGACGCCGAGATCGCCGCTCTCGCCGCCCATTTCGCCGCCCTGCCCCCCGGAGGCGCCCGATGACCCCCACCCTCTCCAGGCGCGGATTCATCGCCGCCGCCGCCGCAACCCTCGCGGCGCCATCAATCGCCCGCGCGCAGATTGCCGGCAGCGGGGCCTCCGCCCGCCTCGTGGTGATCGGCGGCGGCTTCGGCGGCGCCTCGGCCGCCCGCTTCGCCCGCATCGCCTATCCCTGGCTCGACGTCACCCTGATCGAGCCGCAATCCCGCTTCGTCACCTGCCCGTACGGCAACCTCGTCCTCGCCGGCCGCCTCGGCATGAACGACATCACGCACTCATACGACGCCCTGCGCGCCCGCCGCGTGCGCGTCATCCGGGACTGGGTCGACGGCATCGACCCCGTGGCCAAGACCCTGCGCCTGCGCACCGGCGCCACCCTGGCCTATGACCGCGCCATCCTCTCGCCCGGCATCGCGCTTCGCTGGGGCGCCATCGAGGGCTACGACGAGGCCGCCAGCCAGCTTATGCCCCACGCCTGGGTCCCCGCTGACGGCAGCCAAACAAGCCTGCTGCGCGCCCAGCTCGAAGCGATGGAGGATGGCGGCGTCGTCGGCATCTCCATCCCCGCCAACCCCTTCCGCTGCCCGCCCGGCCCCTATGAGCGCATCGGCATGATCGCCGAATACCTCAAGAAGCATAAGCCGCGCTCCAAGATCCTCGCCCTGGACGCCAAGGACGCCTTCAGCAAACAGGGCCTGTTCCAGGATGGCTGGAAAGCCCTGTACGGCGACATGATCGAATGGGTCCCGCTCAGCAAGGACGGCCGCGTCACCCGCGTCGACCCCGCCGCCCGCATCCTGGAAACCGAATTCGGCACC
Organism: Acetobacterales bacterium; assembly: GCA_964201575.1. Classification (GTDB taxonomy): domain Bacteria; phylum Pseudomonadota; class Alphaproteobacteria; order Acetobacterales; family Acetobacteraceae; genus CAMDGX01. The sequence goes on from CAXNGD010000173.1 coordinate 5,092, forward strand.
AAGCACAAGGTCGCCGTCGCCAACATCATCCCGCCGCAATCCGCCGCCCGCATCGCCATCGACGCCAGCCTCGCCGACGCCTCCGGCTGGGTCCCCGTCTCCCCCCGCACCTTCGAATCCAAGGCCGCCCCAGGCATCCACGTCATCGGCGACGCCAATAACGGCGCCCCCATGCCCAAATCCGGCTACGTCGCCAACAGCACCGCCAAACAAGCCGTCGCCAGCGCCGCCGCCCTCCTGCGCGGCGAATCCCCGCCCGACGCCGTCTACTTCAACACCTGCTACAGCCATGTCGGCCCGGAATACGGCATCTCCATCGTCGGCATCTTCCGTCCCACCGATACCGCCATCGTCGAAGTCCCCAATTCCGGCGGCATCTCCCCCCGCGGCGACCTCCCGGACCAGCGCCGCTTCGAAGCCCTCTACGCCGATGCCTGGTACCGCAGCATCACCGAGGACACTTTCGGATGATCACCCGCCGCCAGGCGATCACCGTGGCACTGGCCCTGCTGCCCAGCCAACTTGCCGCCGCCCCCGAAGCCGCCCTGGCCGAAGCCATCCGCGCCCTGGTCGGCGACGCCACCCCCATCGACAGCGGCATCGAACTCCGCCTGCCCGCCACCGCCGAAAATGGCGCCCAGGTCCCGCTCGCCATCCTAGTCGACAGCCCGATGACCGACAGGGACCACGTCACCGCCATCCACGTCTTCGCCCCGCGCAACCCAACCCCGGACGTCGCCAGCTTCCACCTCTTCCCCGGCCTGGCCCGCGCCGAAGTCCACACCCGCATCCGCGTCGCCGAAGCCCAGGAAATCCTCGTCCTCGCCCGCCACGCCAACGGCACCATCCACCGCGCCCAGGCCGCGCTGAAAGTCACCCGCGGCGGCTGCCTCGCATGAAGATGACGGCAAGGAAGAGCCTTCTTTTTGTGAACAAAAAGAAGCAAAAAAACTTTATCCAATGGCGGCGGGCAAATGATGAGGTGGTGTGGGTTGCGCAGGGCACAGTGTACAACGCT
>CAXNGD010000174.1:0-6075 GCA_964201575.1 Acetobacterales bacterium
AAGCTGGTCGATGTCGCCGACGATCAGCAAGGCGGCGCTATTGGGGATCGCCTTGACGAGCGCCTGCATCAGCATGATGTCGACCATAGAGGTCTCGTCGACCACCAGGAGGTCGCAATCAAGCTGGTTCGCGTCGTTGCGCTTGAAGCCACCGGCCTTCGGATCAACCTCCAGCAGCCGGTGGATGGTCTTGGCCTCAAAGCCCGTGGCCTCGGTCATCCGCTTTGCCGCGCGGCCAGTCGGGGCGCAGAGCAAGAGATCGACGCCCTTGGCCGCGAGAATACGCAGGATGGCGTTGACGATGGTCGTCTTGCCCACCCCCGGCCCGCCGGTGATGACCAGCACCTTGGACATCAGCGACAACCGGATCGCCGCAACTTGGCTCGGTGCCAGCGCCAGACCCGTCTTCTGCTCGATCCACGGCAGTGCCTTGTCGGGATCGATGGTGGCCCAGGGCAGCGTCCCGTTGAGCAATTCTTTGATCCGCTCGGCGATAACCTTCTCGGCGCGATATAGGCCACCGAGGAACACGCATGGCATATCGCCAACCGTGTCGGCCACCACCGTCCCCTCCACCAATTCCAGGTCCAGCGCGGTCTGGACCAGTTCCTCTGGAACCTCCAACAACTCCACGGCCAGCGGCGTGAGCTCCTTCGTGGGCAAGCCGCAGTGGCCATTGTCCATCGCCTCGGTCAGCGCGTAGGAGATGCCGGCGCGCACGCGGATCATCGCGGTCTTCTCGAAGCCGAGCTTCATGGCGATCGCGTCGGCGGTCTTGAACCCAATGCCGCGAATGTCACGCGCAAGCCGATAGGGGTTTTCCGTCATTACCTGGACGGCGTCGGCGCCATAGGTCTTGTAGATGCGCACCGAGCGCGCGGTACCGACGCCATGGCTATGCAGGAACACCATGATTTCGCGAATGATCTTCTGCTCGGCCCAGGCGTCGGTGATGCGCTTGGCCCGCACTGCGCCGATGCCGGTCACCTCGCGCAGGCGATCGGGTTCGGCCTCGATGATGTCGAACACCTGCTCGCCAAACGCCTTGACCATCTTCTTGGCGTAAACCGGGCCGATGCCACGGATCATGCCCGAGCCCAGGTACTTCTCGATGCCCTCAATGGAACTCGGCGCGGAGGTGCGCATGAAGCGCGCCTTGAACTGCTGCCCATGGGTGCGGTCGTTGATCCACTCACCCGATGCCGTGATCCACTCGCCGGCGGAGATGATAGCGGCGTGGCCGACCACCGTCACCAGATCACGGTGTCCGCGCGCCTTGGCCCGCAGGACGCAAAAGCCATTTTCGGCGTTGTGGTAGGTCACCCGCTCGACTAGGCCGGCGAGGACTTCGAGTGCCTGCGATCCGCCGTGTTCGCTCACCTGCTCTTGGCACCCGGCTCATAGCGCTTGGGCCGCATATCAATGCCCCTTCGTTCGGCGCCAATCCCACGGCATCTGGAACGTCCCGGCCCACAGGCCGAGCCTCGCCGTCTGCGCGCGGTCCTCTGCAGAGACATACGCCATCGAGTATCGGCGGAAGGCCATCGCCCAGCCGTTCGCGACCATCCACTGGTTGATATCCACACCGCCCCTGAAGCAGACAGCGATGGTCCGGCGGTAGGGATCCTGCCCGTTCGCCTCGCACCGCACCTGCGACCGCCCAAGCTGCCGTGTCAGCGCCAAGCTCGCTGCGTCGCCACACTGCCAGACGGCGCCATCGGCGCGGGCGCATAGTTGGGCGCCTTCCGGCGCGTCAATGCCGTAGAGGCGAATACGCGTTCCGCTGACGTCGATCGTGTCGCCGTCTATCACGGTGGCAACACCGATGATCACCGGTTTGCCGGCGGCGGGGAAACACATGGCCGTAGCCAGAACCAAAACTAATCCGGCAACGCGCATTACAGCCGCTTTGCCGCCCAGATCACTCGCCCGATGATCTTCACTTCCTCGGCCTCGCGCTCATAGGTCTGATACTCCGGATTGACGGACTTGATGATCACCTTAGGTGGCTCTGAGTGTGGCACATGCTCGACGCGCTTGGCGACCAGCCCCATGCCGTCCCAGATCACGAAGATACCCGGCGGCACCGGCACGCACTGACTGGTGTCGAGAAGGATGCGATCGCCGGAGGATATCAGCGGTTCCATGGAGTCGCCATCGATGGTGATCACCCGCAGGTCGGCGGCCCGCGCACGGAGTTCGTGGCGGATCATGCTCTCGGCGAACATCCACGCCCCGCGCCCTTCTTCGAGGCCGTCGTTCAACGCGCCGGCACCCGCCGACGCACGCACGTCGATCTCCGGCACGGTGACGTAGCCGGCGACCGACATACGTTCGCGCTGCTGCGGCGATACCGTCGGTGGGATCATACGGGCCTGGGTAGCGCGCTTGCGGTCCTCCTCCGGGCGCAGGTCGTCAGGCGGCACACCGAGATGCAGCGCCAGCGCCTCGCGCACGTCCTCGGGCAGCACCTTGGGCGTCGCGCGAGTGATGTACTGGTGAAGATACGCATCGTTCTTGTCGATCGCGCGCGAGGCCACTTTCAGGTTCGAGCCGGCCTGCTGGATCAACTTCATGACAAGAAGCCGGGTGGGATCGAGCTCCAAGGCGGGGTAACTCCTTGATCTGATGAAGGTAGGTAATAGCCTATTTTTTCCATTTGACCAATCAAAAATCTAACCCCAATCCTATGTCCATCATGCGAACGTATAGCGAACAATTCCTGGCTCGGGTCGAGGCCTTCCTCGTCGCCACCGGTATCCGCGCCAGCGATTTTGGCCGCGAGGCGGTGAGTGATCCGAACTTTGTCACACACTTGCGGAGAGGCCGTTCTCCCACCTTGAGCACCGCCGACAAGGTGACCGCGTTCATCGAGCGAGTGGAAGCGACACGCAATAGGCAACCCGCCCATAGCAAACACATCGAACCATGTTCCTAGGACCATGTTCATGCAGCTTTCCCACCTCAACCAGGTCCACCTCGCCCGGCGCTGGTCGCTGAGCCCGCGCACGCTGGAGCGCTGGCGCTTCCATGGCATCGGGCCGAGCTACCTCAAGGTCGGTCGACGGGTGCTTTACCGGGTCGCGGACGTCGAGGCCTTCGAGGCCATGCGCCTGAGGAATGCCGCCCCCGCCCACCTCACACAAAAGGAACATGCCTGATGCTCATGACCATCGACGCGCCGCCGGCGCCCCCACCCCCGGCTCGCCTTCTGATCCACGAGCAGGACCTGGTGCGCTGGCTGTCGAGCGCGCAACCCGGCGAGCAGTTTGTCTACCACCGCGGCTTCCTGGTGATCGACATGTCGAGCAGCGTTTCCAGCCTGCCGCCGCCGCAGCGCGAGATGGTGCAGCAGGTCGCCAGCCGTATGGCCGAACTCGCGGCACGCGGCCTGGTCCAGATCGTCCAGCGCCGCCATGGCGACGGCGACTGCAGCTACATCGCCATCGCCAGCAAGCGCCTCAATAGCGCGCGGCATCGCCTCAGCCACGCGATGCCCGGCATCCAGGCGCAGAGGGTGGCACGATGAGCATGTTCGCACCGATCGGCCCAGTCGACGCCGCAGCTTCGCTCAGCCTGCCGTCCGGCGGCCTCGCCCTGCACGGCATCGCGCATCTCTCGCCGTCGAGCATCAACGCCTATGTCGCCCAGCCGGCGGCTTGGCTGATGGAGCGGCTGCTGCAACGGCGCGCCCCAGTCGGGAGTGCCGCCCATCGTGGCACCGCTGTCGAGGCCGGCATCGTGATGGGCCTGCTCGATCCTGCCGTCGCCATTGCCGACTGTGTGGCACACGCGCTGACCACATTTGATCAGCTGGCAGCGCTCTCGGCCGGTCCCTCGGTGGCCAAGGAGCGCGACGGCATCCCCGGCATGGTGGCGATAGCCATTCCGGAACTGCGGCAGTACGGCATCCCACAGACCCAGCTGCGGGTGGATCGACAGATCGATGGGATGCCGGCGCCGCTGCTCGGCTACCTCGACCTGCACTGGCCCGAGCACGGGCTGACGCTGGACATCAAGACCACCCACCGCATCCCCAGCGAGATCAGCACAAACCATGCACGCCAGGTCGCGCTCTACGTCCACGGCACCAACCATCAGGCCCGCGTCGCCTACTGCTCGCCCAAGCGCATCGCCGTCTACGAGCTGACTGACACCGCGCGTCCAGTGGCCGATGCCGTGGCAATCGCCCAGCGCATGGACCGCTTCCTGGCCATCAGCCCGGATCCCCGCGTGCTGGCCGCGCTGCTGGTGCCAGACACCGACCACTACTTCTACGCCAACCCCATCGCGGCTGCGCATCGGCGAGAGGTCTACGGCCTCTGATCGCGGCGATCTCGGCGCGCTGCCGCGCCCCCTCCCCCACCGTCCACAGCAAAGGGCACACCCATGGCTTTCATGACAGCACCGACCACCACCACCGGCGGCGGCGATCGGCTGCCGATCCTCAAGTTCGACGCCCGAGCCGGGCGCCTGTTCACCATGGACCGCAGCCAGGCCGCCGATGGCACCTGGCTCACCCAGCCGACCGACATCACCATGAGCCAGCCGCCGTTCTGCGTGGACTTCGGCACGCTCGAGGTGGGCTGGGCGCACTTCGCGCCGGGCGGCGCGCCGCTCTGGACGGTGGCCTACTACGGCCAGCCGCAGCAGCAGCGCCCGGCCTCGCCCGGCAACGACGAGCAGAACAAGGCGCTGCAGTTCAAGCCCGCCTGCCGGGTCAAGGTGGCCGGACAGGGCATCGGCGGGCTGCGCGAATTCGGTGGCAACAGCGCCGCGCTGATCAACGGCATGAACGATCTGCACACGCGCTACGAGTCGGCGCCCGAGGCCGGCACCGGCCAGATCCCGGTGGTGCGGATGAGTAGCACGATGGCGATCAAGGCCGGGCAGAGCACCAACTACATGCCGGTCTTCGAGATCGTCGGCTGGACCGAACGGCCGAAGATGCTCGGCGAGCGGATGGTGCCGGTGCCGGGCCGGCAGGTCTCGGCCCCTGCGCCCGCCAGCGTGCCGGTGCCTCCGCCCGCACCGCGGCCGGTCGTGCCGCCGCAGCCTGTGCCCCAGCCGCCCGTCCAGACGGCGCCGCAACAGCCTGTGGCGACAGCCTACGCGTCGCCCGTTCCGCCCGCACGCGCCACGGCACTGGTCGACGACGACTTGCCCTTCTGAACAAACGGCGGTCGCCCGGCCGCCGGCTTCCTCCTTCTCATAGCGTGCCTCCCTCGCCGCTTCCGCGGCGAAAGGGAGACCTGCGTCCAACGCCCATCCACGGAGAACTCGCACCATGCCCGACAACACGCCTTCCCCATCACCATCCGGTGGCTCCCATGGTCGTTCCGCCGCGCCAGACAGCACCATTGCCTGGGCCCGCTTCTATGCCGGGCTCGGCTGGTCCGTGGTTCCGGTGCGCCCCGCGGAGAAAGTCCCCGCCATCCCCTGGTCCGGCTTCCAGCAGGCACGCCCCACGATGGCACAGATCGACGACTGGTTCGCCGTCGGTGGCTACGGCATCGGCATTGTCACCGGCAGGATCAGCGGGATCTTCGTTCTCGACTTCGACGGTGAGACCGGCCAGGAATTGCTGACCCGCCTCGAGCGCGAGCATGGACCGCTGCCGCCGACCGTCAGTGCCCTCACGCCAGGCGGTGGCATTCACCTGCTGTTTCAGCACCCGGGCACACCCGTTGCCACCCGCAAGCACGTCCTGCCCGGCCTCGACATCCGTGGCGATGGCGGCTTCATCGTGGCGCACCCCTCCGTGCACAAAAACAGCCGGCGCTACCAGTGGGACGCCGATGCGCACCCCGAGGATGTCGCGATCGCCGCAGCACCTCAGTGGGTGCTGGATCTCGTCGGTAAGGCGTCCGCCTCGGCCGGTGCAACTGCGACGCCGCCGGCCGTGCACACCCTCCAGCCCGGCCCGCTCGGCCTGCCCACGAGCGTCATCGCCGATGGCCGCGAAAGCTACATGCGCGACACCATCCTCGCGGTGCTCCGCGCGATGCGCGACAAGCTGGCGCGCTTGCCAACGGCCGACGAACTCTTCGCCGAGGTCTGGCCGCAATACAGCCG
>CAXNGD010000175.1:0-6068 GCA_964201575.1 Acetobacterales bacterium
CAATCGTTCGACACACCGCGCTGAACCTGCTGTCTGCCGCCAGACCCACCACAAGCTTCAAAAACCGCCGCAAGAAGGCCGGGTGGAACGTCGATTACCTGGAGACAGTGCTCAGAGGGAACGCATGACGTTCAAGCGATTCGCCTGCATTCCGGGGTGCACACCTTGACCTCGGCGCGCGGGAACACCGCCGAGCCGTCCTTGAGGCGCAGGCCGTTGATGTGGTCGCCGTGGAAATGGCTGATCACCACCGTGTCGACCTGGGCCGGGTCGAAGCCGGCGGCGCGGAAATTGCGCATCCACAGCCCCGTGGTCGGCGCGCCGCTGTCGCCATTGCCGGTATCCAGCAGCACCAGCTTGCCGCCGGTCTGCACCGCCAGGGTGGTGAACGGAATAACGAAACGGTCGGTCGGCAGGCAGGCCTCGGTCAGCGACGCCTTCAACTCGTCCAGCGAGGCGTTGCGGATGAAGTTCTCCAGCGGCCGCTGCGCCACGCCGTCATGGATCGCGGTGACCACCGCGTCGCCGATGCGGAAGCGATAGGCCGAGGTATTGGCAATCGGCGCGGGCGCCTGCGCCAGGGCGATGGCTGGTGCGCCAACCAGGCCAGCTACGGCCCCGATAGCGCCGGCTGCGAGTGCGGTACGGCGGTTCATCGACATGTGAGCATGCTCCCTGGATTATTGGCGCGACGTCTTTCGCCCGCCCCCATGGCGCGCCGATGGGGTTGTTGCGCCAGACTACAAGTATCGGCCGCGGGCAGGAGCAGCGCCGGGCCGCGTCAGGTCAGGCCCCGGCAGCCGCGCGCAGCACGCTCTCGACATCGCCCTGCGGGTCCAGCCCGAGCATGTGCCGGCAATGCCAGAGGCCGTAGAACAACAGGCTCCAGGCCGGCTGCGCCTCGCTCCCGGCGCGCGCCAGGATCGTGCCAACTGCCTCGGGCGCCAGCACCTCGGCCACACCCGGCTGGGCCGCCAGCAGCGGCGACAGCCGCGCCGCCCGCCGGGCGATCCAGGCGCCGACCGGCGGCTTGAACCCCTTCTTGCGGGCGAAGGCCCCGGCCTCGGGGAAGGCGCGCGCCAGCCAGCGCCGCAGCAGTGTCTTGCCGAAGCGGAGATCAACTTTCTGTGAGTCCGGCAGGGTGAAGGCGAACCCGGCTACCTCGGGATCCAGGAACGGCGTGCGACCCTCCACCCCATGCGCCATCAGGCAGCGGTCCAGCTTCACCAGCAGGTCGTTCGGCAGCCATTGCGCGATATCCGCCGCCTGGGCCGCCTGGACCGGCGAGCGCCCCTGCCCGGCCTCGCGCTCCAGCGCCGCGATACCGTCGCGCCAGCCGGCCAGGGCAGGCCATTCGCCCAAAACCGGGCGGCTGCGCGGCGGACGCGACAGCCAGCGCCAGGGCATCAGCTGCTTGCGATAGCGGGCATAGCCGCCGAACAGCTCGTCCGCCCCCTCGCCGCACAGCGTCACCTTGAGTCCCGCCGCGCGCGCCGCCCGGCCGAGCATCCAGGTCGGCAGCACCGCGGCATCGGCGGTGGGGTCGTCGATGGCGGCCGCGATGCGCGGGGCCAGCGCCCAGAAATCCGCCTCCCCCATCGCCACCCGCTCACAAACCGCCCCCTGGGCGCGGGCCAGGCGCGCGGCCTCGGCGGTCTCGTCCACCCCCACCCCGTCCCAGCCGCAGGTCAGCGCGTGGATGCGCTGTCCGGTGGCGCGATGCATCAGCGCCAGCACCGCGGCACTGTCGATGCCGCCGGACAGGAACAGGCCGTATGGCACGTCGGACTGCAGATGCGCGCTGACGCTGTCCAGCAGCACCCGCTCCAGGGCGTCCAGTCCCTTGCCCGCCGCTTCCGGCGGGCCTGCGGGCAACGCGGCGCGGTGATGCCGGGCCACGATCGCGCCCTGCTCCACCACCAGCGTCTCGCCGGGCAGGACGCGCATCACCCCGGGAAAGATGGTCCGCGCGCCGGTGGTGAATTTGAGCTGCAACAGCTCGGCACGCGCCTGCCGGTCGATCGCCGGCGGCGCCAGCCCGGCCGCCAGCAGCGCCTGGGCCTCGGAGGCGAAGAAGAAGCCAGCATCGGTGACGACGTAATAGAGCTGCTTGATCCCGAAGGGGTCGCGCGCCAGGACCAGCCGGTCGCGCGCCGGGTCGTGGATGGCGATGGCATACATGCCGCGCAGCGCATCGGCGAAGCGCACGCCATCGGCGACATAGCGCCACAGCGCCGGCTCGCAATCCGAGCGGGTGCGGAAGCGCGTTTCGGTCATGGCGGCGCGCAGTTGGGGGTTGTTGTAGATCTCGCCGTTGCACACCAGCGCGGTGCCCGTCCCCGGCTGCGCCCCGGCGAAGAGCGGCTGGTCGCCGGTCTGCAGGTCGACAATGGCCAGCCGCGCATGCAGCAGGGCCGTGCCGCCGCGCACCAGCCTGCCCTGCCCGTCCGGCCCGCGATGCGCCAACGCCGCGAGCAACCGGTCGAGCACGCTGGCATCCGGCGCCCCGCCATCGCGCGTCATCACCCCGGCCAGGCCGCACATCAGGCCGGCTCCAGCCGTGCGGCCGGGGCGAGCATGTCCAACGCCGCCTCCAGCGCCGTCGCAACCGAAAGATCCTCCATCCGCGGTCCACTGCCCATCGCCCAGCGCGCCCGCTTTCCGGTGGGCACGAACGCCGCCGCGCGGTCCATGGTGGCCGCGCACAGCCCGACCGTTGGCACCCCCGCCGCGGCCGCCAGGTGCATCAGGCCGGAATCGTTGCCGATATAGACGGCACAGCGTTGCAGGCAGGCCGACGCCTCCGGCAGGCTCAGCAGGCCGGTGGTGTCGATCGCCTGCGGCAGCAATGCGGCGAGCGGGGCGGACAGCGCCCGCTCCTCTTCCCCCGGCCCGGCCAGGATCAGCGGCACTGCCCCGGGCAGCGGACCCGCTTCCAGCACCTGGAACAGGGCGGCGAAGCGTTCGGCCGGCCAGGCCTTCTGCGCCCAATTGGCGGTGGGGCCGAGGCCGATGACCGGGCGCCCATCGGCCAGCAGGGACGCGGCTCGGGCATGGTCGTCCGCCGCGGTCCAGACCACTGGCAGCGGCGCCGGGGAGACGCCGAGGACGGCGGCGAACTGCTCGTGCTTGCGCCCTGACAGCCGGCGCATCACCGCCCGCCGGCGCGTCGGCACCAGGAAGGAGAGCGCCGAGCCGCGCAGGTCGACCACGAGGTCCCACCAGACGAAGCCGACCTCTCGCCACAGCCCCAGCCAATGGGTGCGCCAGGGCTGCTTGGCGAAGATCAGCAGCCGGTCCAGGTTGGGCATGCGGCTGAACACCCCCGCCGCGGCGGGTCCGCAGGCCACGGTGATCCGGCAGTGCGGGTGGCTGCGGATCAGATGGTCGAGCAGTCCGGTGGTCAGGACCGCATCGCCCACCCGGTTGGCGGTGATGAACAGGATGCGCATGCGCGCCCGGCTTAGCCGGATTCCTGCACCGCGCCTACCGGCCCCGCCCGGCGCGCCAGCGGGCGGGTCAGACCAGCCCGCGGCTCATCAGCGTGATCGCGACATGGCGATAGGCGGTGGTGGCCAGGTACTCGATGCCGCGCACCGTCACCGACACCAGGATGCCGCCATCGGACAGGCGCAGCGGCGTCTCGATGCAGCCCTCGCTGCGAAGCTGGTCGAGCGCCGCCTCCATGGCATCCGCGCCGACGCTGAGGCCGGAGCGGCGCGCGGCCACCGCCACATCGGCCTGGCGCCGCGGGCTGAGCGCCGCCATCTGGGTCAGCGCCGCCAGCAGCGCATCGGTGCGATCCTTCGTCGCCAAACCTGCTGCGACCGACCCTGCTGCGGCCGACTCTGCTGCGACCGACCCTGGCGCAACCGCCGGTGTCGCCAGTGGGACGGGCGGACCCTCGCCCCCGCCGGCCACATCCGAAGGCGCGACGAGATCGCGGTCGGCAGAGAGCAGCAGCGTCATGACGTCGGCTCCACTTACATCGCCGGCCCCGCGCCAGACTCGATATCGATACGCACTATATTACCGCGTCCGCCGCGTTCGGAAGCTAGGACCTTTACCTATGTTTTCACATTTTTTTGGGTTTCCGCCTGCCACACGACGGGCATTCCGGCCTGGATCGCAAACCGCACGACGTCCGGCGGGCTGCGGCAGCCCAGCTTCCCCATCACCTTGGCCCGATGCACCTCCACCGTGCGCGGCGAGATACCGAGCCGGCCGGCGATCGCCTTGCTCGCCGCCCCCTGGAGCAGGGCCTCCAGCACCTGGATCTCGCGTCCGGTCAGCCGGGCGAGCCGGTCGCGCATGGCCCGCGCGGTCGTCGTGTCCAGCGCGGCCGGGCTGAGCTGGGCCAGGGCGCCCTGCACCGCCACGCACAGCTCGGCGGCACTGACCGGGCCGATCACCACATCGGCTGCACCCGCCTTCATCGTCCGCACCGCGGCCAGTACATCGTATGGCGCGACGATGGATACCACCGGAAATCCGCAGCCCCGCACTCGAAGATCGTGCTGCAACCCCACGTCAGGGGCCGGCGCCGAAGACACCCGCGTGACAATGCACCCGGCGGCCAGCAGCAGCAGCGACGCCAGGAACGCATCGGCGGAGGCGAAATCGCGGACCAAAAATCCGAACTGGGCGAGTTCGCGGGCCAACGCGTCAGTCTCCTCCTGGCCGACGCCCACGAGATACACGTGCCCTCGCAATGTCGCCGCGCACGTCTCCGGCGCCAAAGGCTTCGGCGCCAGAGGCTTCGGCGCAAGAGCTTCCGGCGACGATTCGTCAGCCGAATCTGACTCTCCGCCAGAGGCGGTCTCCGCCCCACCGCGCTTGTTCGCTCGCGGTGCCGAAGAGCCTGTCTCGGCGCTCGGTCGTGCTTGCGTCATCGTGCTTTCTCCGCATCGCTTTGGCTGCGGCGCCCACGGTTCGTATCGAAGACTCAACGTAAAAACTGCATCACCAAACGGTTTGAAGCAAGCGTTCTTGATGTACAAGCATGATGACCACCGGCATTCTCGGTAAAAATTTGTAACATCGTGTCAAAAAACTGCCCGCTCGAACGGTTAGAAGATCCATCGTGGGGACAGTTGCCCCCACCGGCCGCAATCCGCTACTGATCCGGACCCCCTCCGGAGTTGCCGCCGCCATGGCCCTGTCCTTCACCGTCGGCGACACCACCATCCATCGCATCATCGAACAGGTCCTGCCGTTCGAGACGCCTGCCGGCTTCCTGCCCGCCCTGACGCCCGAGACCCTGGCGGCGAATCGCGGCTGGATGGAGCCCACCGACCTCGACCCCGCCACCGGCAAGCTCGTCCTGTGCATCCAGTCATACGTGGTGCGCACGCCGCATTTCACCGTGCTGGTCGATAGCTGCGTCGGCAACGACAAGACCAACCCGCGCTTCCCCGCCTGGAATGGCCGCCGCGACGACACCTACATGAACGCCCTGGCCAGGCAGGGCCTGTCGGTCGATGATATCGACTACGTCATGTGCACCCATATGCATGTCGACCATGTCGGCTGGAACACCCGCCTGATCGACGGCCGTTGGGTCCCCACCTTCCCGCGCGCGCGCTACATCTTCGCCGAACGCGAATACGCGCATTGGAACGCCGTGCATGCCAAGACCCCGGTGCCGGTCTATGCCGAGAGCGTCCTGCCGGTGATCGAGGCCGGACGGGCCGAGATGGTCTCCGACACCCATGCCATCGGCGACCATCTGCGCCTGACCCCCACCCCCGGCCACACCCCGGGCCATGTGGCGCTCGAACTCGGCCGTGGCCGCACCGAGGCGGTGTTCACCGGCGACCTGATCCACACCAGGCTCCAGGCGCGCTACCCGGAGCTGTCGATGCGCGCCGATGCCGACCCGGTGCAGTCCGGCCTGACCCGCCGCGCCTTCCTGGAACGGCACTGCGACACCGAGACGCTGTGTTGCACCTCGCACTTCCCCTCGCCCTCCACCATGCGGGTGCGCCGCTGGGGCGAAGGGTTCCGGTGCGAGATGGTGGCGGCTTAGCCCCTAGCAGCCTGTCGGAGTGGAGTAACTGATCATTCGG
>CAXNGD010000176.1:0-6037 GCA_964201575.1 Acetobacterales bacterium
TCCAGGCCCCACCCCGCCCAACCCCCGCCCCCAAACCCCGCACCCCCCCGCTCCAAACCCGCCCCCACCGCCACCCCATCTACCCCCAGCGCAAACCCCGCTTCATCCTCTACCCAGACCCCCCACGACGAAAAACACCCGCCTGAACCCCAGCGCAAATCCGTGTCCATTTAATTAGGATATCAAAACATACTCCACCCTGGCCCCGACACGCCCCACCCGGGCAGACTGCCCCAATGAAGCTCCCGCCCTTCCTCCGTGACCGCCGCCTCTTCACCATGGCCGCCTTTGGCTATTTCGCCGGCCTGCCCTTGCCCCTCTCCGGCTTCACCCTCACCCAATGGCTCGCCGAGGGCGGCATATCCCTTGCCGCCATCGGCCTCACCGCCAATATCGGCCTCGCCTACACCCTCAAATTCCTCTGGTCCCCCCTCCTGGACCAACGCCCCCCGCTCTCTTTCCTCGGCCGCCGCCGCGGTCTCTTGGTTTTCCAGGGCCGCCGCCGCGGCTGGCTCGCCACCATCCAACCCCTCCTCGCCCTCGCCATCGCCGCCATGGCCCTCTCCAACCCGCACGCACACCCCCTGCCCACCTTCCTCCTCGCCGCCCTCGTCGCCTTCCTCTCCGCCAGCCAGGACATCGCCATCGACGCCTGGCGCATCGAAACCTTCCCCCCCGACAGCCAGGGCCCCGCCCTCGGCGCCTATGTCTTGGGTTACCGCGCCGCCATGCTCACCTCCGGCGCCGGCGTCCTCGCCAGCGTCGGCACGCTCGGCTGGCACGGCGCCTTGCTATGCGTCGCCGCCCTCTTCGTCCTCGCCCTCGCCGTCACCATCCTCGCCGGCGAACCCGCCCAACCCGAAACCGCCCCGCCGCCCCCCGGCCTGGCCGCCCGCCTGTCCGCCGCCATCAGCGACCCCCTGCGTGATTTCCTCAGACGCCCCGGCGCCTGGCTCGTCCTGTCCTACGTCGCCCTGTTCTACCTGGACGAAGCCCTGGCCGGGAAAATGCTCGCCCCGCTCTACCGATCCCTCGGCTTCGACCGCGCCACCGTGGCGCTCGCCACCGGCCCGATCTCGCTCACCTGCACCCTGCTGGGATACGCCATGGGCGGCACCCTGGTCGCCTGGTTCGGCATGGCCCGGGCCCTGATCGCCACCGGCTTCACCCAGATGGCCTTCATGTCGCTTTACGTCGTCCTCACCCTCAACCCCGGCAACACCAACCTGCTCTACACAACCGTCGCCCTCGAAGCCTTCGTCCAGGCCATGGCCATGGCCGCCTTCATCGCCTACCTCTCCAGCCTCTGCACCCTGCGTTTCACCGCCACCCAATACGCCCTGCTCTCCTCGATCGCCGCCCTCGCCTCGCACACCATCGGCGGCCTCTCCGGCTTCGCCGCCCAGGCCCTCGGCTGGACCACCTTCTACACCGTAGCGATGTTCTCCGCCCTGCCCTCGATGATCCTGATGTTGTTCATCCTCCGCCGCTTCCCGCCCGAAGAACGCCCGCTCAAGACTGCCGCTGTGACTGGCTCTGTGACTGGGTCTGGCTCTCCTGGACACTGACATCCACATGCAGTGACTCCGTCGCCCCGCCCAACCGCACCCCCCGGATCGGCGCCGCCTCCAACGCATCCAACCCGATCGCCAACCGGACGTACCGCTCCGTCGGACACTGCCCATTCGCGGCATCAAACCCAACCCACCCCAGATCGGGTGACAACGCCTCGGCCCAGGCATGATGGGCCACCGCCTCTCACCCCTCGGTCAACAGGTACCCCGTCACATACCGGGCCGGAATATCCAACGACCGGGCGGCGGCAATGAAGATATGGGCATGGTCCTGGCACACCCCTCGCCGATTGGCGAAGGCCGCCTTGGCCGTCGTGTCGCTGTTGGTGGCCGAGGTGTCATAGGCCACGGTCTCATGAAGCCCGTCGAGGATGGCATGCAGCGTGGACAGCGTATCCTCACGCCGGCAGCCCCGGGCAAAGTCGCTGATAGCAACACCGGCTTCCGTCAATCCCGTGCTCCGAAGACAGATATCGGCCGCCATCGCCTCCCAACTCGGCCCAACCACCCCAGCCGTATCGATCGTATCCACCACCCCTTCCGCCACGATCCGCACGTCCGTCACCGGCCCATGAGACGCGGCCAGCTCCACCAAATTGCCAAACGCGTCAGTATACCGCATCGGCACCCCGCCCTCCGGCACCCGCACCTCCCAGGAGATCACCGTCTGTAACCGCCCCGACGGCGGGGTCAGCCGCAACGCCTGGATCGCCCTCGCGGCGCCGGTGGTGCGATAGGTGGTGGAATGGGTGATGGCGATCCGCATGCCCGTTCCTCAATCAAAATAGTAATCGCTGCCCACCGCCCGGGCGATGACATCGTTGCGGGCCAGAAACTCGATCAGGAACGCGTGCAACCCCCCGCGCAGGATCGTGTCGAGATCGGCCTGGCGCATATCGGCCGCCAAAGCCTCGCCCAACGGAACACTGCTGGCCCCACCGCCGGTCATCGCCGCCAAGGCGCCTAATGCCGGCGCGATGAAGTCGCTGCAAAACCGCAGCGACCGCGGCATCTCCGGCCGCAGCATCAGGAACTCCGCCACCTGTCGCGGCCGCAGCCGGTCGCGATAGAAATACCGATACGCCCCCGCCGCGGCCACCAAGCGCAGGATGGTGTCCCATTGATGCTGGTTTCGTTCGCCGCCCAGCGCCTCATTGGCCGGCAGCAACACGTTGCACTTGGCCGCCAGGATCCGCGCCGTGTCGTCCGCCCGTTCGGTGAAGGTGCCGAGCTGGCAAAAATGAAACCCCTCGTCGCGCAACAGGCTGCCCAACATGGCGCCGCGAAACTGCGCCGAACGCTGCCGCACCCAATCCAGCAGTTCGGCCATCGCGCCGGGATCCACACCGGCCGGGTCGATCGCTGAAAACTCGTTCCAGGTGGAGTTCATCGCCTCCCACATCTCGCGGGTCAGCGCGGTGCGCACGGCGCGGCCATTGTTGCGCGCGGTTTCCAGACAGGCGCGGATCGAGCTGGGATTGTCGCGGTCGAAAATCAGGAAACGCTGCACCTCGGCCGCCGTCAGCTTGCCGCCCCGGGCCTCGAAAACTGCCAGCCACCCCGCACTGGCCAGCGTCGACTTCCAGTCCTCGCGATATCCCCCGGTGCTGTCCGGAGTCAGCGAGATGCGATGCCCCACCTGGGTCAGCCGGGCGATATTTTCCGCCCGCTCCATGTAGCGGGCCATCCAGAACAGGCTGGAAGCGGTGCGTCCCAGCATGCTCAGTCCTCCAGCACCCAGGTATCCTTGGTGCCGCCTCCCTGGCTGGAATTCACCACCAGCGAGCCCTGCTTCAGCGCCACCCGGGTCAACCCGCCCGGCACCACCCGGACCCGGTCGCCCACCAGCACGAACGGTCGCAGGTCGACATGGCGCGGCCCCACCCCGCTGCCGGTGAAAGCCGGGCAGGTGGACAGGGCCAGGGTCGGCTGGGCGATGTAGTTGCCGGGATTGGCGCGGATGCGCTCGGCGAATTCCGCCCGCTGCTGGCGGGTGGAGCGCGGGCCGATCAGCATGCCGTAGCCGCCGGAGCCATGCACCTCCTTGACCACCACCTCGTCCAGATGGTCGAGCACATGGGCGCGCTCCTCGGCGACGGAGCAGCGCCAGGTGGCGATGTTCTTCAGGATCGGCTTCTCCCCTGTATAGAACTCGACAATCTCTGGCACATAGGCATAGACCGCCTTGTCATCGGCAATGCCGGTGCCCGGCGCGTTGACAAGTGTTACGCGCCCGGCCCGATAAAGATCGAACAACCCGGGCACGCCAAGCAGCGAATCCGGCCGGAAATTCAGCGGGTCGATGAAGGCGTCGTCGATCCGGCGATACAGCACGTCCACCCGCGCCCGGCCGCGAATGGTGCGCATCCACAAGGCGCCATCCTCCACCACGAGGTCGCTGCCCTGGACCAGCTCCACCCCCATCTGGTCGGCCAGGAAGGCATGCTCGAAATAGGCCGAGTTGAAGATGCCAGGCGTCAACACGGCAATCGTCGGCTCGCCGTCACAGCCCGAGGGCGCCACGCTTTCCAATGTCTGGCGCAGCAATTCCGGATAGCGGTCCACCGGCGCCACCCGATGCGCGGCAAACAGCTCGGGGAACAGATGCATCATCGTCTCGCGATTCTCGAGCATGTAAGAAACGCCCGAGGGGGTGCGCAGATTATCCTCCAGCACGAAGAACCCATCCTCCTCCGTGCGCACGATGTCGGTGCCGATAATGTGCGAATAAACCCCGCGCGGCGGATCAAAACCCATCATCTGCGGCAGGAAGGCCGAGTTGCCGTTGACCATCGCCGACGGGATAAGGCCGGCCCGCACAATATCCTGCCGGTGATAGATGTCGTGCAGAAAGGCGTTCAACGCCCGCACCCGCTGTTCGATGCCGCGCTCCAGGAAACGCCACTCGGCCGCCGAGATCACCCGCGGGATCAGGTCGAACGGGATCAGCCGCTCATTCGCCTCGGCCGCGCCATACACTGCAAAGGTGATGCCCATGCGGCGGAAGATCGCATCCGCCTCGGCCTGCTTGGCGCGGATGCCGGACGGGCTCTGGCGCTGCAGCCAGTCTTACAAGGTGCGGTAGCAGTCCCGCGCGGAAAAATCGGACCGCAGCATCTCGTCGAAGCACAGGGTGTCGTTGCCCGTGCTGTATGCCTGGTTCTTAAGCACCCGGCCGCATTCCCATGCCGTCCAAACTCCTGTCTGCGCCCTGTTCCGCGGAGCGTCGCAACAAGTGTGCCAGGGGAGCGCGGGCAAGGCGAGGGTTCTGCGACGGCGGTTGGAGAATCAAGGGAACAAACAAGCCTCCGGCGGCAAAGGGCCGGGGGCCCTTTGATCCCTGTTTATGAGGTGGTTGGTGGGGCGGGATGCCGGTTCCTGGCCGTGTACCATGTCATGGGTTCAAAGGGCCCCCGGCCCTTTGCCGCCGGAGGCTTGCTTGGCGACGTCGATCCAAGATTGCTCCGTTCCGGGGTCGCGGGCATGGTGGCGGGCATGCAGCACGGATCTCTGAGCATTCGCGGGTTGACCCGCCACTTCGGCGCCAAGGTGGCGGTGGACGATGTCTCGCTGGACGTGCCGGCCGGCCAGATGCTGGGCATCATCGGCCGCTCCGGAGCGGGCAAATCCACGCTGCTGCGCATGGTCAACCGATTGCAGGAGCCCTCGGCCGGGACCATCCACTCCGGCGCCGTCGAGGTGAGCGCGTTGCGTGGAAAAGCGTTGCGCGACTGGCGGACCGCCTGCGCTATGATCTTCCAGCAGTTCAACCTGATCCCGCGGCTGGACGTGCTGACCAACGTGCTGATCGGCCGGCTGAATCGGCGTTCCACCCTGTCCAGCCTTCTGGGCCTGTTCAGCGCCGAGGAGCGGGCGATGGCGCTGGCCACCCTGGAGCGCTTCGACCTGCTGGAAACCGCCCTGGTCCGCGCCGGCCAGGTCTCCGGCGGACAGCAACAGCGCGTGGCGATCTGCCGCGCCCTGATGCAGCAGCCGCGCATGATCCTGGCAGACGAGCCAATCGCCAGCCTGGATCCCGGCAATGCCCAGGTGGTGATGGACGCGCTCCGGCGGATCAACCGCGAGGACGGGCTGACGGTGCTGTGCAACCTGCACCACCTGGATACCGCGCGGCACTACTGCGATCGCATTGTGGCAATGAAGGATGGTCGGTTCATGTTCGACGGCACGCCGGCTGAACTGACCGCGGAACGCGTGCGCGCGGTCTATGGCGTGACCGAAGAAGAATTCCACGCCGCACCTCAAGGCGTATTGGCGGTGGCGTAGCAAGGCCAGGGCTTGGCCCCATAAGCACTAATACCAACCGCCCCAACCTCGGACTCTCGGCTGTTTCCAACGGTGGCATTCTCTGATTCCCTCGTCTCTGGCTGCGATTCGCGGCGTTGAGGGCGGTCATGGGCACGGCGATCACGATCACCAATCTGGCGCACTCATCGTCTTCG
>CAXNGD010000177.1:0-6015 GCA_964201575.1 Acetobacterales bacterium
ACCGATGGTGGCATCAGAAAGCCGGTCTCGCGGTCAATCAGACGGAAATTGCCCATCCAGCAGATATCCAAACAGCAAAAACGGCGAAGCGATGCAACAATTCTACCGACTGCTTCCGCGTCGCGTTAAGTCCGACAGGCTGCTAGCGCGCTTCGTATGCGTTTGCCATCCTGGTTGGCGTGGCGATCTGCCTGACCTGGGGCAGCGTTTATATCCATTTGCTGCGCGAGTATCGCCAGACCAGCTTCGATGCCGTCCAGAAGGCGCGCAACACCGCATACGGCTTCGCCGAGAACCTGGAGCGCAGCTTCGAGGCGATCGACCAGAGCCTGTTGTTCCTGCGCGAGAGCTACCTGCGCGACCCCGCCGCCTTCGACCTCGTCGCCCTCAGCCGCGGCCCGGTGCTCGGCCGGCGCCAGGTCCAGGTGGCGCTGGTGGACCGTGACGGCATGCTGCGGTCCAGCAGCCTGGGGCCGGCGGCCGGGCGGGTGGAGCTGGCTGACAGCGAGCTGGCCTGGCTGCGCATGCCCGGCGAGGATCGCCTGCTGCTCGGCCCGCCGGTGCGCAGCCGTGCCACCGGGCGCTGGACGGTCAATATCCTGCGCCGAATCGTCGGCCCCGATGCGGCGCGGCACGGCGGGATCGTGGCCACGCTCGGCGCCGAGGAGCTGGTCCGCTTCGCCGAGGCGCTCGATATCGGCCAGGCGGTCATGCTGGTGGTCGGCGGCGACGGCGTGGTGCGCGCGCGCATGCCCGCTCTGGCCGGGGCGGTCGGCCAGACCTATCTCGGCACCCAGGCGGTGGCGATCACCACCGGCGCCGAATCCCAGGGCGCGTTCAGCGGCGTCGGCGGCATCGACGACATCGACCGCATCGGCAGCTGGCGGCGACTGCGCGGCTATCCGCTGGCCGTGGTCATCGGCATCGAATCCACCGACGTCTTCGCCAGCTTCCGCCGGCACAGGCTGCAATTCGTCGGCGCCGGCGCGCTGATGACGCTGGTAGTGATCGCCGTGGGCGGCCTGGTTCAGCGCCAGCACCAGCGCCTGCTGAGCTCGCAACAGGCGCTGACCGCCACGCTGCAGAACATCAGCCAGGGCATCATGATGGTCGATGCCGAAGGCCTGGTGCCGGTGCTCAACCAGCGTGCGGTGACCCTGCTCGACCTGCCGCCGGAGCTGGTCCAGATGAACCCGTCCTCCCGCGACATCGTCCAGTGGCAGGTCGATAACGGCGAGTTCGGCCCACCCGGGCGGGTGGACCAAGCGGTGCTGCGCTTCCTGAAAACCGGCGACCTCGCGGCGCAGAACGCTCAGTTCGAGCGCTCGCGGCCCAATGGCGTGGTGCTGGAGGTGCGCACCGAGCGCCTGCCGGAGGGCGGGGCGGTGCGCACCTTCACCGACATCACCGAGCGCCGCCGCAACGAGCGTGCCCTGGCCGCCGCGCGCGACGCAGCCGAAGCGGCCGGGCGGGCGCGCAGCGAGTTCCTCGCGGTGATGAGCCACGAGATCCGCACCCCGATGAACGGCATCATCGGCGTGGCCGGTCTGCTCCAGGACATGCCGCTGGCCGAGACCGAGCGCAACTATGTCCGCATCATCCTCGATTCCGGCCAGCACCTGCTGCAGCTGATCAACGACATCCTCGACTTCTCGCGCCTGGATGCCGGACGGCTGGACCTCGAGGAGTCGGCATTCGATGTGCGCGTGGTACTGCGCGATTCCGTCGAGCTGATGTCCGCCGAAGCAACCGCCAAGGGGCTGGCGCTGTCGCTCGAGGTGGCCGAGGACGTGCCGGTGCGGGTGGTCGGCGATGCCCATCGCCTGCGCCAGGTGCTGCTGAACCTGATCGGCAACGGCATCAAGTTCACCAGTGCCGGCTCGGTGCGCCTGTTGCTGCGGCTGGTGCGCGCCGAGGGGGCGGCGGTGCGTCTCGGTGTTCGACACCGGCATCGGCATCGCGCCCGAGGCACTGGGCAAGCTGTTCAACGAGTTCACCCAGGTGGACAGCTCGATCTCGCGCCGCTTCGGCGGCAGCGGCCTGGGCCTGGCGATCTGCCGCCGCCTGGTCGAGCGGATGGGCGGCACGATCAGCGTCGAAAGCGTGCCCGACTCCGGCAGTGCCTTCCACTTCGACGTCCTGCTGACCCTGCCGCGCGGCGAGGCGATGCCCGGCGCGCCGCCCGCCGAGATCGCCGCCGTGGCCTCTCACCGCGTGCTGATCGCCGAGGACAACGCCACCAACCGCCTGGTCGCCACGCGCATGCTCGAACGCATGGGCCACCGGGTCGATGCGGTGGAGAACGGGCGCGAGGCGGTCGAGGCGGTGCAGCGCGGTGGCTACGACCTGGTGCTGATGGATGTGATGATGCCGGAGATGATGGACGGCATCGCCGCCACCGAGGCGATCCGCCGCCTCTCGGGCGCTGCCGGCCGCATCCCGATCATCGGCCTGACCGCCAATGCCATGGCCGCCGACCAGGCACGCTGCCTTGCCGCCGGCATGACCCATTTCGAGACCAAGCCGATCAGCGCCGCGCGGCTCGCCGAGGCCATCGCCCGAGTGCTCGCCGAGGCCGCCGCCGCGCGCGCCGCCGCCTCGCCGCCGCGTGCCTCGACCGCGCCGCCACCGCCGCCTGCCGAAATCGCCAAGCCGGCACCCGGCTTCGACTCCGCCCGCCTCGCCGCCCTGGTCGGCGAGATCGGTCCCGGCCCGGTGGCCGAGGCGATGCGCCAGTTCCAGGCCGACGCCCTGCGCCAGGTCGAGGACATGCGCGACCTCGCCGCCACAGGGCGCCTGGATCTCCTCGCCCATCAGGCTCGCCTGGTCGCCCGCTCGGCGCGCACCATGGGCCTGGTACAGCTCGCCGCCGCCGCCGCGGAGATCCAGGAAGACGTCGCCGCCGGCCGCCACGACGCAATGGGCACCCGCATCGAGGCACTCGAACCCCTGGTGCTCGCCGGGCTCGATGCCTTGCGGCGCTGGCGAATCCCGGCCTGAGCCGCGAGCGCTCCAACGGCAGGGGGGCTTGAACCGCGCCGCGGAAGGCTCGATACCGCACACACCAACGGGAGGACCGCGATGCGCCAGCTGATCGCCGGAAACTGGAAGATGAACGGCTCGCTGACCATGTCCGCCAGCCTGCTGAACGCCCTGCGCGCCGCCGCCGGCCAGGGCGCACTGCCCTGCGACCTCCTGGTCTGCCCGCCCGCCACAATGATCACCATCGCCGCCCAGGCCCTGCTCGGCAGCGCCGTGGCCGTTGGCGGCCAGGACTGCCACGCCAAGTCCTCCGGCGCCCATACCGGCGACATCTCGGCGGCCATGCTGCGCGATTGCGGCGCCAGCCATGTCATCCTCGGCCACTCCGAACGCCGCGCCGACCATGCTGAAACCGACGCCCAGATCCGCGCCAAGGTCGCCGCCGCCGTCGCCGCCGGCCTCACCCCCATCGTCTGCGTCGGCGAAACCGAAGCCCAGCGCCTCGCCGGCCAGCAGAACGCCGTGGTCGCTGCCCAACTCGCCGGCAGCCTCCCGGATGATTTCTCGGGTGTCGTCGCCTACGAGCCGGTCTGGGCCATCGGCACCGGCTGCACCCCCACCGAGGCCGATGTCGCCGCCATGCATGCCCATATCCGCGCCGAACTCACCCGCCGCCTCGGCCCTCCAGGCGCCGCCCTGCGCATCCTTTACGGCGGCTCGGTCAAGCCATCCAACGCGGCCAGCCTCCTGGCCCTGCCCGATGTCGGCGGCGCCCTTGTCGGCGGCGCCAGCCTGGCCGCGGAGGATTTCCTGGGCATCGCCCGCGCCGCCCGGCAATAACCCCGCGCTTCCCAATCGCCGCGCCAGCCTGTAGAATGCGGCTCTTGCGGCCACAAGCCGGCCCGTTGCCCTTGGGAACACGATGACCACCGTCCTGCTCATCCTGCATCTGTTCGTGACCCTGGCCTTGATCGGCGTCGTCCTGATCCAGCGCAGCGAGGGCGGCGGCCTCGGCATCGGCTCCTCCCAGGGCATGGGCAGCTTCATGTCTGGCCGCGGTACCGCCAACCTGCTGACCCGCACCACGGCCATCCTGGCGACCATCTTCTTCGTGCTGTCGCTGTCCCTGGCGCTGCTCAGCAAGGGCACCGCCGTCCGCCGCTCGGTGCTCGACGCCCCGGCCGCAACCGAGACCACCCTGCCGGCAGCCCCGGTCGCCCCTCGGGTCCCAACCAACTAGCCACCGCCCCGCGCCCGCCGCGGGGCAACAGGATCGGAATGTCCACGCACCCCAGGTTTCGCCCCCGCGGGGTTAGGCCGACTCGGGCATGTGTCTATGAAGGTCGCCCATGACGCGGTTCGTATTCATCACCGGCGGCGTGGTCTCCTCCCTCGGCAAGGGCATCGCATCCGCCGCCCTCGGCGCCCTGCTCCAGGCCCGCGGCTATGCCGTGCGCATGCGCAAACTCGACCCGTACCTGAACGTCGACCCCGGCACCATGTCCCCGCTCCAGCACGGCGAAGTCTTCGTCACCGATGACGGCGCCGAAACCGACCTCGACCTCGGCCATTACGAACGCTTCACCGGCGTCCACGCCACCCGCGCCGACAACGCCACCACCGGGCGCATCTACTCCGAAGTCATCGCCCGCGAACGCCGCGGCGACTACCTCGGCGCCACCGTCCAGGTCATCCCGCACATCACCGACGCCATCAAGGACGCCATCACCGCCAACCTGGACCCCGATCCCCCGGATTTCGCCCTGATCGAAATCGGCGGCACCGTCGGCGACATCGAATCCCTCCCCTTCCTCGAAGCCATCCGCCAGCTCGGCAACGAGCTCGGCCCCGAACACGTCATGTTCGTCCACCTCACCCTGCTCCCCTACATCCCCACCGCCGGCGAACTCAAAACCAAACCCACCCAGCACTCGGTCAAGGAACTCCTGTCCGTCGGCATCCAGCCCAACATGCTGATCTGCCGTAGCGACCGCGAAATCCCGCAAAACGAACGCCGCAAGATCGCCCTGTTCTGCAATGTCCGCCCCGGCGCCGTCGTCGCCGCCCTGGACGCCGACACCATCTACCAGGTCCCGATCAGCTACCACGAAGAAGGCCTCGACCGCGAAGTCCTGCACCACTTCCGCCTGCCCTTCGACAGCGAACCCGACCTCTCGCGCTGGCAGAAAATCGTCAACGTCGTCCGCGCGCCCGACGGCGAAGTCCGCATCGCCATCGTCGGCAAATACACCGCCCTGCTCGACTCGTACAAAAGCCTCGCCGAAGCCCTCACCCATGGCGGCATCGCCAACCGCGTCAAAGTCCACCTCGACTGGGTCGACAGCGAAATCTTCGAAAACCCCGGCACCGTCGCCCGCCTCGAAGGCGTCCACGGCATCCTCGTCCCCGGCGGCTTCGGCGAACGTGGCACCGAAGGCAAGATCGAAGCCGTCCGTTTCGCCCGCGAACGCCGCATCCCCTTCTTCGGCATCTGCTTCGGCATGCAAATGGCCGTCATCGAAACCGCCCGCCACCTGGCCGGCATGCCCGAAGCCTCCTCCAGTGAATTCGGCCCCTGCGCCCTGCCAGTCGTCGGCCTCCTGACCGAATGGACCCGCGGCAACGCCGTCGAACGTCGCACCGAAACCGCCGACAAGGGCGGCACCATGCGCCTTGGCGCCTACGAAGCCGTCCTCGCCCCCGGCTCCCTGGTGCGCGAAATCTACGGCACCCCCTCCGCCACCGACCGCCACCGCCACCGCTACGAAGTCAACGTCAACTACCGCGAAAAACTCGAAGCCGCCGGCCTGCGCTTCTCCGGCATGTCCCCCGATGGCCTCCTCCCGGAAAACATCGAACGCGCCGACCACCCCTGGTTCGTCGGCGTCCAGGCCCACCCCGAACTCACCAGCAAACCCTTCGCCCCCCACCCCCTCTTCCGCAGCTTCATCGAGGCGGCCGTCAAGCAAGCAAGGCTAGTGTAAGGAAGACTTCTTTTTGTGAACAAAAAGAAGCAAAAAAACTTCATCCTCT
>CAXNGD010000178.1:0-5990 GCA_964201575.1 Acetobacterales bacterium
TGGACCCTCTCCGGGAAGGGCTAAACGAATGGGGTCTGGGGCCGCCGGCCCCAGCGGGTCCAGGGCAGAGCCCTGGCCTTGCTCACTTCCGCCCCGGCATCCGGTGCAGGAACGCCAACGCCTCGGCCACGTCCTGGCGCCGGGTCACGGTGGCCCCAGCAAGGTCCGCGATACTGCGCGCCACGCGCAAGGTACGAGTATAGCCGCGCGCCGACAGCCTCAACCGGTCCGCTGCCTGTTCGGCCAGCGCCCGTGCTTCTGGCAACATGTCGAGCTTGGTCGCATCCGCCTCGGCATTGGTGCCCGCGCCGTCCTCGCCATAGCGCGCCCGCTGTGCCGCCCGTGCCGCCGCCACTCGTGCCGCCACGACCTCGGTCGCCTCGCCCAGCGGCGCGCGCGAGAGTTCCGATGGCACGATCGGCTGCACCTCCACCGTGAGGTCGATCCGGTCCAGCAGTGGCCCGCTGATCCGCCCCTGATACTCCTCGCCACAGCGCGGCGCCCGCCCACACTCGCGCGCGGCATCGCCGAGATAGCCGCAGCGGCACGGATTCATCGCCGCCACCAGTTGGAACCGCGCGGGATAGGTGACGTGCGCCGCCGCCCGCGACACGGTGGTCCGCCCGGCCTCCATCGGCTGGCGCAACGCCTCCAGCGCTGCGCGCGGGAACTCCGGCAACTCGTCCAGGAACAGCACCCCGCGATGCGCCAGCGATACCTCGCCCGGCTTGGCCCGCTGCCCGCCCCCGGTCAGCGCCGCCATGCTCGCCGAATGATGCGGCTCGCGAAACGGCGGCCGCATCACCAGCCGCCCGCCCTCCAGCATTCCGGCCACCGAATGCACCATACTGACCTCCAACGCCTCCATCGGCGCCAGATCCGGCAGCAGCCCCGGCAGCCGCGCCGCCAGCATGCATTTCCCAGACCCCGGCGGCCCCACCAGCAACAGGTTGTGTCCCCCGGCGGCCGCGATCTCCAGCGCCCGGCGCGAGACCTCCATCCCCCTGACATCCGCCAGATCCGCCACCGCCCCGCCGGCGGCCAGCCCCGCCGCCACCGGTGGCGACAACAGCTGCGTGCCGCGAAAGTGATTGACCAGCGCCAACAGGTCGGGTGCCGCCAGCACCTCAAACCCCGCCCCGGCCCAGGCCGCCTCCCCGCCCTGCGCCGCCGGACAGATCAGCCCCAATTCCCTCGCCGATGCCGCCATCGCCGCCGGCAGCACGCCAGCCACCGAATTCAGCCCGCCATCCAGCGACAATTCGCCCACCGCCGCGAACTCGCCCATCTCCTCGCGCGGCAGGATGTCCATCGCCGCCAGCACGGCGAGCGCGATCGGCAGGTCGAAATGGCTGCCTTCCTTCAACAGATCGGCCGGCGCCAGGCTGATCAGCACCCGCTTCGGCGGCAAGGACAGCCCCATCGCCGTCAACGCCGCCCTGACCCGCTCGCGCGCCTCGCCCACCGCCTTGTCCGGCAGGCCAACCACCAGGAACGCCGGCAGCCCGGGCGAGATCTGCACCTGCACCTCGACCGGCACGTCCTCGATCCCGGCAAAGGCGAAACTCTGAATGCGTGCGATCGTCACGCAGGCGAGTGTCGCAGCCTACGGTGCCCATCGTCAACGAGGCGTCAGCCCAACTCCACCAGCAGCACCTCCGGCGGCACCCCCAGCCGCACCGGCAGCACGCTCAGCCCGAGCCCGCCGGAGACGATCATGTGTCGCCCCCTCTCCACCACATGGCCATAGGCGAAGCGGTTGCCGAAGTTCGAGGGCACGCGCGGCGAATACCCCAGCAGGCGGACCTGCCCGCCATGGGTGTGCCCGGCCAGCGTCAACGACACCCGCGCCGGCACTTCGGGAAAGATGTCCGGCTCATGCGCCAACAGGATCACCGGCGCATCATCGTTGGCCTGGCGCAGCGTCCCGGCCAGGTTGTGCATCCCATAGAACCCCCCGTTGCGCAGCCGGATTGCCAGCATCGATGCCAAGCCCGCCAGCCAGAACCCGAACCCGCCCTGCTCCAGCCGCACTGCGCGGTTCTCCAGCAACGGCAGGCCGGCCCGCCCCATTGCCTGTCGCCAGAACAGGGCGCCGTGCCAGTAGTCGTGATTGCCCAGGATCGCCCAGCGCCCGAGCGGTGCCGCCAGCCGCGCCATCGCCGCACAGGCCTCCTCCGGGTTCACCTCGCGGCTTATGAAGCGATGGCTCGCGTGATAGTCGCCCAGCACCACCGCCAGGTCGGGCTTCAGATCATTGGCCGTATCGACAATCCGCCGGATGCGCCCCAGCCCCATATAGGGCTCGCCCACATGCAAATCGGCCAGCACCGCAATGCGCAGCCGCAGCCCCGCCGGCCAGCCCGGCGGCAACAGCCGATACCGCGTCACCTCCAGCCGCCAGGCTGGCTCGACGGCAAACCCATACGCCGCCGGCGCCAACCCGCCCAGCAGCACGCCGGCCCCAACCCGGGCCAGCCCGCGCCGCGTGATCATCCCGCGGACCTAGGCCCGGATGGTGAACCCGCCATCGCAGGGGATCGCCGCCCCGGTCACGAAATCGCTCGCCGGCGACGCCAGGAACACCGCGATCCCCGACATATCCCCCGGCAAGCCCCAGCGCCCCGCCGGCGTGCGCGACAGCACGCTCTCGTTCAGCCCCGGCACCTGCTCGCGCGCTGCACTGGTGAGCTCGGTATCGATCCAGCCCGGCAGCACCGCATTGGCCTGGATGTTGTCCTTCGCCCACGCCGTCGCGCAGACCCGGGTGAACTGCACGATCGCCCCCTTCGATGCCGCATACGGCCCGGCATGCGGCGCCCCCATCAGCGTCATCACCGAGCCGATATTGATGATCTTCCCGCCGCCCGCCTTGAGGAATTCCGGATACACCGCCTGGCTCAACAGGAACGCGCTGGTCATGTTGGTGTTCATGACGCGGTGCCAGTCCTCCTCGGTATGGTCCTGCGGAAATTTTCGAACTGCGATCCCGGCGTTGTTGATCAGGACATCGAGGCGCCCGTGCTTCTTCACCGTCTGCGCCACGAGCTTCAGGCATTGCGCTTTCTTGGTGACATCGGCGGCAAGGAATATCGCGCGCTCCCCGAGCGACTTGGCCGCCGCCTCGCCCTTCTCCTTGTTGCGGCCGGAGAGCACCACCGTGGCGCCGGCATTGTAGAGCCCGGTGGCCATGCCCAGGCCGATGCCGCCATTGCCGCCGGTGACGATGGCTACCTTGCCGGTGAGGTCGAACGGATTCATCTTAGTCTCCGTGAAGTGAAGCAAGAATCTTCTTATTGTGAACAAAAAGAAGCAAAAAAACTTTTCCCATTTGCACCGTGCTCAATGCCGAGCACCCATGCCAATGGGTAAAAGTTTTTTGGTTCTTTTTTTCAAAAAAGAACGCCTTCCTTATCCCGAAACCCGATTGGACATCGGCCGCAGCCGCAACCCCGGCCGCAGGTTCTTGAACGGCAACTCCGAGGGATCCGCCACCGCCGGCCCAGGCGCCGCGCCGACCAGCACCGCCTCGGCGATCGGCTGGAAGTCCGCGCGAAAATGCACCGAGGATTTCAGCACCAGGATCCGACACTCGCTCGGCTCGATGCCGACATGGCGGATCAGCGACTGGTCCAGCGCCTGCATCTTGCGGGTGACGACGATCACCTTGACCCCGCCGCATTCGATCAGCGCCGAGGGGCCGAGATCGGCGTAGTTGCCCTTGGCCATCGGCCCGGTGCCGACGAATTTGCCGTCGGTCAGCTTCAGCACTTTCGCGGACACGGCGATCGGCACGCCATCGGACTTGCCGCCGAGCGACAGCGCGATCGTCGCCCCCTCGCCGGCGGCGTGGCAGGCGGCCGCACTTTCGTCGTCGTTGATCAGGGCGAGGATGGCGCCCTCGGCCTTCTGGCGGATCAGCTCGGACAGCATGCCGGTGGTGTCGCCATGGCCGCCGGCGCCGGGATTGTCCTGGGTGTCGGCGATGACGATCGGCTTCTTCGCCCCGCGCGACAGGCGGATCGCCTCGGCCACGACTTCGTCGGCCGGCAGCACGGCGCCGGCGAAGCTGGCCTCACGGGCGTCGATGAAGGATTTCAGCGCGTCGGCGGCGGCATCGGCGGCGTCCTGGGTCTCGGCATAGGCGGCCAGGGCGACGCCGCAATCCTTGAAATCAGCGTACGGAAAGCCGAAGCAGAACGCGACCTCGGCCACCCCGGCGGCGGTGTTCAATCTGGCGCGCTCCTCCAGCACCGGGGCCATCGGGGCGACCATGGTGCATTGCATCGGCAGGGCGACCAAGAAATCCACCTGGCGGAACGCCCGCGCCCAGGGTTTTCTCCGTCGGATGCGTTCGACCAGCAGCGTCATCGCCTGGGCGCCGGCATCGCGCATGTCGATGTGCGGATAGGTGCGGTACGGCACCAGCGCATCGCAGCGCGCCACCATCTCGGCGGTCAGGTTGCAGTGCGGATCGAGCGAGATGGTCAGCGGCAGGTCGCCGACGATGGCGCGCACCCGGCGCAGGACCTCGCCCTCCATGTCCGGGAAGCTGTCGGCCACCGCCGCGCCGTGCAGGTCGAGATAGACGCCATCCAGCGGCCCGGCATCCAGCGCGTTGGACAGATGGGCGCAGAGCAGCGCGCAGATGCGCTCGAACGCCTCGTCCTGCACCGGGCCGGCGGGGTTGGCGAAGCCCCAGGCCAGCGGCACCAGCTCGATGCCACCGATTTCCTTGGCCCGCGCCATCGCGCCCGCGGTGCCGACCGAGGTGCCCTCGACGGCCGCGAACATCGGCGCGCCCTGGACCAGCGGCGGAAACCCTCCCGGTCGGACGAAATCGGCATAGCGCGTCGGCCGCGGGGCGAAGGAGTGGCTTTCGTGCAGGAATCCGCCGACGGCGATGCGCAGGGTCATGAAGCTGGTTCCATCCGGTGCGACGCAATCGTCGGGCTTCCGCCGCGCCCTGGCAAGCCCGCTTCAATCCGGCAGGCGCACCGCGCCGTCGGCATCCAGCGGGAAGCCGAGATTGTGCGCCACTTCCCACAGATGCCCGTCCGGGTCGGCGAAGTAGCCGCTGTAGCCGCCCCAGGACGCCGCCTGCGCCGGCTTCACCAGCCTTCCGCCGGCCGCCACTGCCGCGGCCAGCACCGCATCCACCTCGGCCGGGTCGCGCCCGTTCCAGGCCAGGGTGATGCCGGAAAATCCGCCGCCCGTGGCCGGCACGCCGGCATCCTCGGCCAGGGCCGCGCGGCCGTACAGCGACAGCACCATGCCGCCGGCCTGGAAGAACGCCACCTCCGCGGTGCTGCGCGCCGATGTCACCCAGCCCAGCCGCTCATAGAACCCGCGCGCCGCCGCGACATCGGCGACGCCCAGCGTGACCAGGCTGATGCGCGGCTGCATGGCAAACCCTTTGCGAACGATTGACGTGCCCGCGGCCACTGTCCATGAACACGCCACGCAGGTCGAGGAGCACGCCGATGAAAGCCTTCTGGAACCCCGCCGAACTGGCCCACGACCCGCAATTCTTCCTCCAGCGCGGCATCGTGAAAAAGAACTTCGAGGTCCCGGCCCGCGCCACCGCCCTGCTGGAGGGTTGCCGCGCCATGGGGCTGGCGATCGCCGATCCCGGCCCCGCCGACCTGGCCGCCATCGGCACGGTGCATCCGCCGGACTACATCGAATACCTGCGCGACGGCTGGGCCGCCTGGGAAGCCATGGCCGACCACGGCGGCGAGATGATCGCCAACGTCCACCCCGCGCCCGAAATGCTGGCCAACGGCGGCAAGCGATCGGCGACCATCGTCGGCCAGGTCGGCTGGTACCACGCCGATGCCAACCCGACCTGCCGCGAGACCTGGGCCTCCGCCGCCGCCGCCGCCGCCGGCGCCATCGCCGCGGCCGACGAGGCGGCAGCGGGCCGGCACGCCTATGCGCTGGCCCGCCCGCCCGGCCACCACGCCTATGCCGCGCGCGCCGGCGGGCAT
>CAXNGD010000179.1:0-5985 GCA_964201575.1 Acetobacterales bacterium
GCGCCGCACGACACCGCCCGATCGAGACGGCAAAAATCATCTCAAGCACGGCTTCGACCATCCTACGCCGCGCCACAGATCACCAACCAACTCAATCGATACTCGTGCAGACCGAATGATCAGTTACTCCACTCCGACAGGCTGCTAGCTGATGCCCTTCGTGGGGTTGATCAGATACTTTGTCCCCGTTGCCCGCTTGGCGTACGAGGCGATCCGGGCGGGATCGAGCACTTCGGCCAGCCCGATTTCGCCGGCGTAGTGGCTGGCGAAAGTGGTCTTCAGCTCGTCCATCACCCGCTGACGCAGCCGCTTTGCCCCCTCAGCCCCGATGCGGGCCATGAACGGCATCAGCAGCCAGCCGCCCATGCCCCAGGCCAGGCCGAAACGGCGGGCGAAATGCGTCGGGCCGGTGTCCAGGCTGCCATAGATGTAGACCTGCTTGTGCACCGAGGAGCCGTAGCGGCTATAGTTCTTCGCGTTGCGGGCGGCCACGGTCTCGATGGCCGACAGGAGCTGACCGGCCAGCGGACCGCCACCGACCGCATCGAAGCCGAGCGTGGCGCCGGTCTTGTCCACCGCGTCCGTAAGCTCGGCCATGAAATCGGGCGAGGAGGTGTCGACCACGCACTTGGCCCCCCGCCCCTCCAGCAGCGCCTTCTGGGCGGGGCTGCGGACCACGCACACCAGGGGCACACCGTCGGCCAGGCAGATGCGGTTGAGCATCTGGCCGAGATTCGAGGCCGCGGCGGTGTGGATCAGCGCCTTGTGACCCTCCAGCTTCATCGTCTCGACCATGCCGAGCGCGGTCAGCGGATTGACGAAGCAGGAGGCGCCGTCCGCGGCCGTGGCATCCGCCGGCAGCACCAGGCATTCGGCGGCCAGCGCGGTGCGGTACTCGGCATAGGTCGCCCCGCCAAACAGCGTCACCCGGCGGCCCAACAACGCCTCGGCCCCCGCCCCTGCCTCCACGACGGTGCCCGCGCCCTCATTGCCCACCGGCATGGACTGGTCCACGCGGCCAGCCAGGCCCGGCATCAGCGGGGCGGGGATGCTGGCGGTCAGCACCGGCATCTCCGCCGTGCCGCCGGCCTTCGCCGTGCTCATATCGGCCGGTCCCAGCAACAGGCCGAGATCGGAAGGGTTGATCGGCGCCGCCTCGATCCGCACCACCACCTCGCCGGGGCCGGGCGGCGGCACCTCGACGCGCAGCAGCGAGACCTCCAGTGTGCCGTCCCCCCCTGTTCCTCCAGCGGTCACCAGGGAACGGAGTTGCAGGCCGCTGCGGCGGTTGTCTTGGCTCATGCGATGCACCTTCAGCGCGTGGTTTCGAGGAAGTCGCCAACCAGCCGGTTGAACAGCGCCGGCCGCTCGAAATAGCCGGAATGCCCGGCATTGGGGATATGCGCCACCTTGGCGCCGGGCACGACGGACGCGATCGCGTCGGCAGCGAAGGGCGGCATTACCACATCCTCGTCGTTGGGTACGAACAGGATCGGGCAGGCAACGCGTTGCAGGTCTTCCGGCGGGCGGGTGCGGCTGGCCATCAGCTTCTTGCGCAGCGCCTCCTTGTCCCAATGCGCGTTCATGCCGTCGATCTGGCGATACAGCAGGTGCAGTGCCGGCTGTTCGGCGGCCATGCGCGCGCCACAGGCCGGGTGCATGCCCGCCGCCCACAGCTTGGGCACCAGATCGTCGCCGAACGCGGCCCAGGGGGCCAGCATGTCGCGCTCCGCCGCACGCATTTGGCGCGGGTCGATCGGCCCCGTGGTGGCGGCCAGCACGATCGCCTTCAGCGCCGGCGGCCGGCGCAGCGCGTATTCGATCGCCGTCCAACCGCCCATCGACTGCCCGACAATGCGAAAATCCGGGAGGTCCAGGTAGGACACCAGGGCCGCGAGGTCATCGGCATAGTCGGCCGGATCGGGCCCGCCCTCGATCGGCGTGGATGGGGCAAAACCGCGGTGGGCGAAGGTGACGCAGGTCCAGCGCGGGGCGAAATGCGCCACCTGCTGCCACCAGCTCATGTGATTGCCGCCCAGCCCATGGGCAAAGACAATCGCCGGGCCGCTGCCGGACACCTCGTAGTACAGCGTGGAACCGGGCCGGGCGAGCGTGCCGGAGCGGCGCTGCGGGATGACAGGTAGGTCCATGGGACGGGCTCCAGGTCAGCGGAAACGGGTGGGCGAATAAGGTGCCGGGTCGATCACCGGCTTCGAGCCGCTGACGATATCCGCCACCAGCCGTCCTGTCGTGGCCCCGGCGGCAAGCCCGATATGCCCGTGGCCGAAGGCATGCACCACATCGGCGCAGCCCGACGCGCGGCCAATCACCGGCAGGCTGTCCGGCATCGACGGCCGATGGCCCATCCAGACCTTGACCTGCTCCGGCTTGAGGTCGCGCGGCAGTTCCGGCCAGGTGGCCAGCGCATAGTCCCGCAGCACCTCGGCCCGCTTCCAGTTCGGTGCGGCGGCCAGCCCGGCAATCTCAACCTGGCCGGCGATGCGCAAACCCTGCGGCGTGCGCACGTTCGACATCTTGCCATCGGACGGGATCATCGGCGTGCGCGGCCCGGTCTCGGCCCCCAGGATCAGCGCGTGGTAGCCGCGCTCGGTCTCCAGCGGCACATCGTCGCCGGCCTGTGCCGCCAGCACCTTGGACCAGGCCCCGGCGGCGATCACCGCGTGGTCGCAGGATACCAGCCCCTCGCTGGTCAGCACCGCATTCAGCCGGCCCTGTCCGATCATCAGCCCCTCCGCCTTGGCTCGCAACAGCGTGCCGCCGCGCGCCTCCACCAGGGAGACCAGGGCGGCGACATAGGCGCCGGGATCGATACAATGCCCACCTTCATGCACATGCACCGCGAACTGGTAGCGCCGGTCCAGCGCCGGCTCGCGCTGGTGCAACTCGTTGGCGTCCAACTCGGTCCACTCGATGCCCTGTTCGCGCCGGATTGCCCAGGATTCGCGTTCGGCTTCGTAGTCTGCCCGCGAGGGATAGGGATAGAGCAGCCCGCCGCGCTGGATCAGGTGCCCCACCCCAGCCTCCTCGGCCAGCGCCAAATGCCGCTCCGGACAGCCGACCACCAGCGCCCGCATCGCCGGAGCGGTGGCCCTCACCTTGGCCCAGTTCGAACCGGAGCGCAGGAAGCGCCACAACCACGGCAGCGCGCGCGGCAGATACGACCAGCGGATCGCCAGCGGCCCCAACGGATCGGCCAACCATCCCGGCACCTTCTTCCACAAGCCGGGCCCCGAGACCGGCAGCACCGAACTCGGGCTCAGCCAGCAGCCATTGCCATAACTCGCCGCCTGTTCGCCGCCGGGCGGACCGGGCTCGACGATGGTCACCGCATGCCCGTCACGCTGCAACTCGACGGCACTGACGGCACCGACAATGCCGGCCCCGATCACCACCACATGCATTTCGCTGGTCCCCTCGGTTGCGCGCATCCGCATCGCCGCGCACGATAGCGCCTCAACCGGGGCCGCATAGCCCGCACGACACGACAAGGGGCCGGATGATCTACGAGCTGCGCATCTACCGCACCTTTCCCGGCCGCCTGCCGGCGCTGCTGGCGCGCTTTCGCGACCACACGCTGCGCATCTGGGACCGCCACGGCATCCGCCAGGCGGGGTTCTGGACCACCATGGTCGGGCAGTCGGCCAACGACCTAACCTATATGCTGGCCTGGGAGTCGATGGCCGAACGCGAGGTGAAGTGGGAGGCGTTCATGACCGATCCCGAATGGTCCCGCATCCGCGTTGAAAGCCAGTTGGACGGACCGATCAACGCCAATGTCTCCAACACCTTCCTTCAACCCACTGCCTTCTCGGCAGTGCGCTGAGCCCGTCCACCCACAGGGCGTCGATGAACCGCCCAATCCAGGAGAAACGCCGATGATTCACGAACTGCGCATCTACCGCACCCTGCCCGGCCGCATGCCCAACCTGCTGGCGCGCTTCCAGAACCACACGCTGCGGATCTGGGAGAAGCACGGCATCCGCCAGGCCGGCTTCTGGACCACCCTGGTTGGCGAATCGACCAATGACCTCACCTATCTGCTGGCCTGGGAATCGCTGGCCGAGCGCGAGGACAAGTGGGCGAAGTTCCGCGCCGATCCCGAGTGGCACAAGGTGGTCGCCGAGAGCGAGGCGGACGGCCCGATCAATGCCAACGTGGCCAACTACTTCCTGCAGCCCACTGCTTTCTCTTCTGTGAAGTAGCCACTGGATCTTCTTCTCGTCGCGGTCGGCGCCTGTGCGGCAGGGTTCGTACAGGGGCTGACCGGCTTCGCCTTCGGCCTGGTGTCACTCACCTTCTGGGTCTGGGTGCTGCCGCCGGAGTCCGCCGGCCCGCTGGTGGTGGCCTGCTCGCTGCTCGGACAGGTAGTGAACGGGCGCACCACGTTGCGTGGCTTCCGCATGAAAGCGGCCTGGCCGTTCATCCTGGGTGGTGCCGCAGGCGTGCCGGTGGGGACGTGGCTGCTGCCGCTGATCTCGCCCGAGATGTTCAAGCTCACGCTGGGCGTGCTGCTCGTGGTCTGGTGCCCCATCATGCTGTCCGCGGCGCGGCTGCCCGCGGTGACGTTCGGCGGCCGGGCGGCGGACACGCTGGCGGGCTGGGCCGGGGGCGTGATGGGCGGCATTGCCGGGCTGTCCGGCCCGGTGCCAACGCTGTGGGTGGCGTTCCGGCGCTGGGACAAAGATTCCCAGCGCGCGATGTTCCAGGCCTACCACACCGCCATGCACGCCCTGGCCCTCAGCGCCTTCCTGGTGCGCGGATTGGTAGGCATGGAGGAGGTCCGGCTGTTCGCCCTTGCCGCGCCCTGCATGCTGCTGCCGATCCTGGCCGGCAGCGACTGTATGCGCGCCTCAGCGACCAGGATTATCGCCGCATTGTGCTGGCATTGCTGTCGGTCGCGGGTTTGGTGCCCATCGTAAACGGGATTCCGAAACTCAGCTGAAACCAAACGCCGTTTACCTAGGATTGTCACATTCGGACACGCCAGTGCCGCCGTCATTCCGCCCCAGGCTCGCCGTCCTGATCGATGCCGAGAACATTCCTGCACGCAGCGCCGACGCATTGTTTGCCGCGATCGCCGATCATGGCGAGCCGATCGTGCGCCGCATCTATGGCGATTTTTCCGACCGCCGTCTGGCTGGCTGGCATCGCGCCCTGGCGCGCCACGCCCTGATCGCGCAGCAGCAATTCACGGTCGCGACCGGCAGGAATGCGGCCGATATCGCCCTGGTCATCGACGCCATGGACATGCTGCATGCCCGCTCGGTCGACGGCTTCTGCCTGGTCAGCG
This sequence comes from Acetobacterales bacterium, assembly GCA_964201575.1. GTDB lineage: Bacteria > Pseudomonadota > Alphaproteobacteria > Acetobacterales > Acetobacteraceae > CAMDGX01. The sequence goes on from CAXNGD010000179.1 coordinate 5,312, forward strand.
GCGATGCCGATTTCACCCGGCTCGCCACCCGCATCCGCGAGCACGGGCTGGAGGTGTTCGGCTTCGGCGGCCCGTCCGCCCCCGAAAGTTTCCGCGAAGCCTGTCGCAGCTTCACCGTCCTGGACGTCGCCGAGCCGCGACCAGCCCCCCCGCCGGGGCCGCCCGTCGATCTGGCGCCCCCCATGCCCGGGGCGCTGCCCATCGACCCCGCCCCCCTGCGCCAGGCCGCCACCCAGTTGCTGCGCCGCGCCATCCTCAAAGTGCCGGCGAAAAATGGCTGGCGCCAGCTCAGCCCGCTCGGCATGGCGCTGCGCGACATCAGCCCGAATTTCGACCCGCGCCATTACGGCCATTCAAAGCTGCTCAACCTGGTTGCCGATACCGGCGCGTTCGAGGTCACCAAGACCGCCGGCAGCGTCTTGGTCCGGCCAACGCCGGAATGACGTCAGCCGCGCAGCCCGCCCGGCGCCCACGCCTCGCGCTGCTGATCGATGCCGAGAACGTCCCCGCGGCCTTTGCCGAGGCGCGACGAAGCCTTGTGCCGCGTCCGACCGCTTGACGATCTCGACCTGCATTTGTGTCAAGAACTGCGCCACGCCCTGCTCGAAGATCGGCCCTTGGTAGCCGCCATCGGCAAACACCTTGCGCAGAAAGGGATAGAGGCCGAACAATGT
>CAXNGD010000180.1:0-5967 GCA_964201575.1 Acetobacterales bacterium
CAGCCGTCCTGCAAACGAAGCTCAATCGTCGTCCGATCAACAATCGTCAGCGCGCGTCGGTGAGAACCCATCGGGACACCCTATCCTATAGGGCCTCCCGGCGGCGTTCGCTCCCAAACTTGAATCCGCCCTTCTTTTTGTTCACAAAAGAAGATTCTTCCCCTCGAAAAAATCTTTTCGAATCCCCCCATTTCCCCCTTGAAAACACAATACCTGTTAGTTATATATTACCTCATGGAACCCACACCCCCCTCCCTCGGCGACCAGTTCGCCAGCCTGCGCCATGCGGTGCAGGCACAGGACAGGTGCGCCTGGATTCCGCCCGCCATCCACGCCCTGATCATCGCCTGCCTGGCCCGCCTGTTCGCCCGCCTGGAACAGGTCTTCCAGCTCTGGCAGGCCGGCGCCCTACCTCTCCCCGCCGCCCGCACCTGCCCGCCCCGCACCCGGCTGCGCCCCCGCAAACCCAGCGCCAGGCGCCGTTCGCGCCGCGCAAAGCCCCTCCTGCGTCCGCGCAGGAGGCCCGCGCCCGCCGCGCGCCCTCCCTGCCGGGACGCGTCACCCCGCGCTCAAACCTCACCATCCCGGCCCCCAACCCCTACCGCGCGCGCACCGCCCCCGGGATCGCCACGAAACACCCTACAAACCCCATCGCCCACGCACGGCTATATTATTACGTTATCAAAATGAACATCGACGCCCTTGCTTGATCCTTTCCAACACCTGCGCCATCTAGTGGGACCGGACCACAGGACGACCCCTTGATGCGTTACATCTCCACCCGCGGCCAGGCCCCCGTGCGCGACTTCGCCGGCGCGCTCCTCGCCGGCCTCGCCGAGGATGGCGGCCTGTACGTGCCCGAAACCTGGCCCCATTTCGCCCCCGCCGACTGGCGTGCCATGCGCGCCCTGCCCTATCCCGACCTCGTCGCCCGCGTGATGCAGCCCTTCGCCGGTGATTGCATCCCCGCCGCCACCCTGCTCCGCCTGTCGCGCGAGGCCTATGCCAGCTTCGGCCACCCGGCGATCGTCCCCATGGTCCAGCTGGAAACCCATCTCTGGACCCAGGAGCTGTTCCACGGCCCCACCTTGGCCTTCAAGGACATGGCCATGCAGCTCCTCGGCCGCCTGTTCGACCATGTCCTGACCGAACGAAACCAACGCGTGACAATCGTCGGCGCCACCTCCGGCGACACCGGCTCGGCCGCCATCGAAGCCTGCGCCAACCGCGAAAGGGTGGACATCGTCATCCTCCACCCGGACGGCCGCACCAGCGAAGTCCAACGCCGCCAGATGACCACCGTGATGGCCCCGAACGTCGCCAACATCGCCGTCGCCGGCAGCTTCGACGACTGCCAGGACCTGGTCAAAGCCATGTTCGCCGACCAGCCCTTCCGCCAGGAAATGCACCTCTCGGCGGTCAACTCGATCAACTGGGCCCGCGTCGCCGCCCAGATCCCGTACTACATCGCCGCCGCCCTCGCCCTCGGCGCCCCTGACCGCGAAGTCGCCTTCGCCGTGCCCACCGGCAATTTCGGCAACGTCCTGGCCGCCTGGGCCGCCCGCCGCATCGGCCTGCCCGTCGCCCGCCTCGTCATCGGCTCCAACCGCAACAACATCCTGCACCGCTTCCTCGCCGCCAACGACATGTCGATCCACGGCGTCGAGCCCAGCCTGTCCCCCAGCATGGACATCCAGGTCAGCTCCAACTTCGAACGCCTCCTCTTCGAACTCCTCGACCGCGACGCCCCCGCCACCGCCGCCACCATGGCCGCCTTCCGCACCACCGGCCGCATGGAAGTCCCCGAGCCCGCCTGGCACCGCGCCCGCATCCTGCTGCACGGCCACACAATGGACGACCCCGCCACCCTGGCCGAGATCCGCCGCCTGCACACCACCGCCGGCTACCTCGCCGACCCCCACACCGCCATTGGCATCGCCGCCGCCCGGGCCCATATGCCCCACCACGGCATTCCCATGGTCGCCATGGCCACCGCCCACCCCGCCAAATTCCCGGATGCGATGGAACAGGCCACCGGCCACCGCCCGGCCCTGCCCCCCGCTTTGGCCGACCTCTATGATCGTCCGGAACGCTATACAAGCCTGCCCGCTGACCTCCGCACCATCCAGGCCAGCGTCCGCGCAACCGTGCTGAGGAATGCCGCATGAGCCCGAGCAAAGACACCATCCGCGTCACCCGCCTGGACTCCGGCCTCACCGTGGTCACCGAACGCATGGACCGCGTCGAAACCGTCTCGCTCGGCGCCTATGTCGCCGCCGGCACCCGCCACGAAACCGCCGACGAGAACGGCGCCAGCCACTTCCTCGAACACATGGCCTTCAAAGGCACCGAACGCCGCAGCGCCGCCGCTATCGCCGAGGAGATCGAAGCCGTCGGCGGCCACATCAACGCCTACACCGCCCGCGAACAGACCGCCTACTATGTGAAGGTGCTGAAGGAGGACATGGCGCTGGGTGCCGACCTCATCGGCGACATCCTGACCCACTCCACCTTCGACCCCGACGAGCTGGAACGCGAGCGCGGCGTGATCCTCCAGGAGATCGGCCAGGCCAACGACACCCCGGACGACATCGTCTTCGACCATTTCCAGGAAACCGCCTATCCCGGCCAGCCGATGGGCCGCCCGGTCCTGGGCACCGAAAAGGGCATCCGCGGCATGAAGCGCGATTCCCTCATGGGCTACATGAAGCGCCACTACACCGCGGTAAACACCGTGGTCGCCGCCGCGGGGAACCTGGAACACGACCGCTTCGTCGACCTAGTGCAAAAGCATTTTTCCGATTTGCCCATCGACCGGGCGCCGCCCGCCCTGCCCGGCATCTACACCGGCGGCGAGTTCCGCGAGGCGCGGGACCTGGATCAGGTTCATATCGTCCTCGGCTTCCCCTCGGTCGCCTATGGCGATGCCGATTTCTATCCGACGATGCTGCTCTCCACCCTGCTTGGCGGCGGCATGTCGAGCCGGCTGTTCCAGGAGATCCGGGAGAAGCGCGGCCTGGTCTATTCGGTCTATTCCTTCACCGCCCCGTGCATGGATGGCGGCTTGTTCGGCATCTATGCCGGCACCGGCGAGAGCGAGGCGGCCGAGCTGATCCCGGTGACGCTGGATGAGCTGCACAAGGTCCAGTACTCGGTCACCGCCGCCGAACTCGCCCGCGCCCGGGCCCAGGTGAAGGCCGGGCTGCTGATGTCGCTGGAAAGCACTGGCAGCCGCTGCGAACAGCTCGCCCGCCAGCTCCAGGTCTTCGGCCGGGTGATCCCCACCGCCGAAACCGTGAGCCGCATCGAGGCGGTCAGCATCCCCGAGGTCCAGCGCGCCGCCGCCCGCGTCTTCCGCGCCGCCCCCACCCTGGCCGCCATGGGCCCGGCCGGACAGGTGCCGGATGTCACCCGCATCCGTGAGCGGCTCGCCGCATGAGCGATGCCCTGGAGCTAATGGCGGACCTGCTCAAGCGCGCCCGTGCCGCCGGCGCGGATGCCGCCGATGCCGTCTTGATCGCCGGCACCTCGCTGTCGGTCCAGCGGCGCATGGGGCAGACCGAACAGCTCGAGCGGTCGGAAGGCCGCGATCTCGGGCTGCGCGTCTTTGTCGGCCGGCGCTCGGCGATGGTCTCCTCGACGGCCGTCGATCCCGCGGGGTTCTCCGCCCTGGCCGAGCGCGCGGTGGCCATGGCCAAGGTTGTGCCGGAAGACCCCCATGGCGGGCTGGCGGATGAAGCCGGACCGGTGCCCACGCTGGACCTCGAGCTGGTCGATGCCGCCGAGCCGGATGCCACCGCCCTGATCGCCACGGCCGATATCGCCGAACAGGCAGCGCTCGCCGTGGCCGGGGTCACCAATTCCGAAGGCGGCTCGGCCGGGTATTCGCGCACCGAAGTGGTGCTGGTCACCTCGGCCGGATTCGCCGGCCGCACCATGCGCAGCGGCCACTCGATCTCGGCCAGCGTCCTGGCCGGCAGCGGCACCGGGATGCAGCGCGATTACGACTACACCTCCGCCGTCCATTTGGCCGACCTCGAAGACCCCGCCAAGATTGGCCGCACCGCCGGCGAACGCGCGGTGGCCCGGCTCAACCCGGCGCGCCCCAAGACCGGCCGCCTGCCGGTGGTGTTCGATCCCCGGGTGGCCACCAGCCTGCTGGGCCATCTCGCCGGAGCGATCAACGGGGCGGGGGTGGCGCGCGGCACCAGCTTCCTCAAGGACAGCCTGGGCCAACGCATCTTCCCGGCGGGGATCAGCGTGATCGACGACCCGCATCGCCATCGCGGCCTGCGCTCGCGCCTGTTCGATGGCGAGGGCGTGGTCGGACAGCGGCGCGAACTGGTCGCCGACGGGGTCCTGACCACCTGGCTGCTGGACAGCCGCAGCGCCCGGCAACTCGGATTAAAGAGCACCGGCCATGCCGGGCGCGGCACCGGCGGCCCACCTTCGCCGGGCCCGACCAACCTGTATTTCGCCCCGGGGCCGCTCCCGCCGGCCGCGCTGATGGCCGACATCAAGGAGGGACTATACGTCACCGAGATGATTGGCATGGGGGTGAACGGGGTTTCCGGCGATTACAGCCGGGGGGCCGCCGGGTTCATGATCCGCGATGGCAAGCTGGCCGAGCCCGTGGCAGAAGTGACCATTGCCAGCACCTTGCAGGCGATGTTTGCCGGATTGGTGGTGGCAAACGACCTTGTGTTGCGCCGCGGCATGGACTCGCCGACACTGCGCATTACGGAAATGACACTCGCCGGGAGCTAATCTCCCCTCGAATCCCACGCGCGTTGCGCTATATGCTACGCGGCAATAACAACTCTGGGAGTAACTCCTGTCATGCGTCGCCCCTATTTCCTGGCCGCCATCGCCGCACTAGCCCTGGTGCTAGCGCCGACCCTGGCCGACGCTGCGGCCGGACGCGGGTCGTCGCAAGGCAGCCGCGGCAGCCGTACCCAATCTGCGCCCGCAGCGACCAACACGGCGCCCGGCACCGCAGCCCCGATGCAGCGCACCACCACCCAGCCAGGCACTCCGGCGCCGGGTGCGGCCGCAGCGGCAGCGCCCGCACGCGGCGGCCTGTTTGGCGGCGGGCTGATGGGCGGCCTCATGGGCGGTCTGTTGGGCGCTGGCCTGATCGGCATGCTGATGGGCGGCGGCTTCATGAGCGGCATGTCCGGCTTCATGGGCTTCCTGGGCATGTTCATCCAGATCGCGCTGGTTGCCATGCTGGTGATGTTCGCGGTGCGCTGGTTCCGCCGCCGCAACCAGCCGGCACTGGCCGGCGGTCCCGACATGCAGGAGCGCCAGACGCATAACCCGGACATGGGCATGATGAACCGCACCGCCATGGGCGGCGCCGGGATGGGTGCCGCGGTGGCCGCTCCGCCGGTTGCCATCACGCCGGAAGACTTCCAGGCGTTCGAAGCGCTGCTGAAGTCGGTCCAGGGCGCCTGGTCCGACAACAACGAGGGTGCGCTGCGCGCCTTCACCACGCCGGAAATGGCCTCCTACTTCGGCGAGCAGCTCTCCGAGATGCAGCGCCAGGGCCTGCGCAACGAAGTGCGCGACGTGAAGCTGGAGCAGGGCGACCTGTCCGAGGCTTGGTCTGAGCACGGCGCGGAATACGCCACCGTGGCGATGCGCTTCTCCAGCATGGACGTCACTCGCGATGCCGGCGGCCGTGTGGTGGAAGGCAATGCCTCGACCCGCAGCATGACCACAGAGGTCTGGACCTTCCTGCGCCATCCCGGCGAGCCTTGGGTTCTGTCGGCGATCCAGCAGACAAGCTGAGCCGCGATGCCTTGAGACAGCCGCCCGGATGGCAACATCCGGGCGGTTTTTGTTTGTCCGGAAGAAGGCAAGGCCTTCTTTTTCTGTAGAAAAAGAAGCAAAAAGACTTTCATCCACTAGGGGCGGTGATTTCGGTCCAGGCATGGCTGCTGAAACGGATAAAAGTTTTTCGCT
>CAXNGD010000181.1:0-5924 GCA_964201575.1 Acetobacterales bacterium
CCCTGGCCCGCGCCCTGGTCTTCGAACCCCGCCTCGTCCTGCTCGACGAACCGCTCGGCGCCCTGGACCGCGCCCTGCGCGAGGAAATGCAGGCCGAGATCCGCCACCTCCACGCCGCCCTCGGCGTCACCATGGTCTACGTCACCCACGATCAGGCCGAAGCCCTGCGCCTGTCCGACCGCATCGCGGTGATGGCAGGCGGCACCCTGCGCCAGGTCGGCACGCCGGCCGCCCTCTACGAAACCCCGCAGGACGCCTTCGTCGCGGGCTTCCTCGGCGAGAGCAACTTCCTGCCCGGCTCCGTCATCGCGGTCGAGGACGACATCGCCCTGGTCCAGCTGGATTGCGGCGTAACCGCCGAAGCACTCGCCGGCACGCTCCGCCCGAACCAGCGCTGCCAAGTCGCCATCCGGCCCGAACGCATTGCCGTCGCCGCGATCGCCGCCGATGAGATGGGCGAGGGCGCCCTGCCCGCCACCCTGCTGGAGGCGATCTATCTCGGCGACCACATCCGCCTGCTGCTGCGCGTCGGCGCCCCCGGCTTCCCCACCGCCGAGATCGCGGTCAAGCGCCCGGCCGGCGTGCCCATGGCCGGTCTCGAACCCGGCTTGTCGGCATCGCTCGCCTGGCAGCCACATCATGCCCGCGCCTTCGCGCCCGATGCCGCGCCATCGCCGCGCCCCGCTGCCGCGCGGCATCCCGCTTGACCCAACCGGCGCCATGCGGCACGGGTGACCCACAGGGCACGACCGGGCACAGAACGCAGGTGATCCGACACAAATTCAATCATGCTCGGCTGAGCCCGCTGGCCCGCTGGCCTGCGGCGCTGGCGTTTGCCCTGGCCACCGTTCTCGGCACATCCCTGCCGGCCGGCGCCCGCGACTTGACCGTCGCCCTGCACGATATCCTCGCCCCCGGCGCATTGCGCGACACGCTGATCCGCCCCTTCGCCACCGCCGCCGGCATCGCCATCGATATCCAACCGTGGGTAGGCGGCACCGCCGCCCTGCGTACCCGCCTCGAAGCCCAGCCGGGCTGGGATGCGATCTCGCTGACCGGCGCCGAGCTCCTCGCCGGCTGCGACGCCGGATTGCTCGAAAAGCTCGACTGGGCGGCCCTCGGTGGCCGCGAGCGCCTGCTGCCAGGCGGCGCCAGCGATTGTGGCCTCGGCCTGGCCCTGCGCGCCCTGGTTCTCGCCTGGGACCGCGACAAGATCCAAGGCAGCACCCCTGGCTGGGCCGAGTTCGGCGACGTGGTCAAACTCCCCGGCCGCCGCGGCCTGCGCAAGCGGCCACGCGGGACCCTCGAAGTGGCGCTGCTGGCCGACGGCGTCCCCCCCGCCGAGGTCTACCGCCAACTGCGCACCGATGCCGGCATCGACCGGGCGTTTCGAAAACTCGAACAGCTCCGCCCCTATGTCGTATGGTGGCAGGACGAGGTTGAGGCCGCCCGCCTGCTCGCCTCGGGCGAGGTGTTGCTGACCAGCGCGCCGAGCACCGGCATCGCCGACGCCATCCGCCAGGACGGCCGCGGCCTCGCCCTGCAATGGAACGGTGCCATCACCAGCGTTGCCGCCCTGGCCATCGTGCGCGCCGCCCCGAACCACGCCAACGCCGTCCGCCTGCTGGCCCACGCCGCTGATCCCCGCACCCAGGCCACCCTCGCCGCCGCCGCCCTCGGCCCCCTGGCACGCGGCGCGCTCGATGGCCTGCCGCCCGAAACCCTGGCCCTGCTACCGACCAGCCCGGCCGGGCTCGCCGCCGCCCTGCCATCCGACGAAGCCTTCTGGCGCGACAACCTGACCAAGCTCGCCCAGCGCTTCGACACCTGGCTCCCGCGGTGAAACCCGCCCCGCCCCGATGACCGCCACCATGACCGCCACCATGACCCTGCGCCAGGACGCGGAGCTGACCACCCTGGCCTTCGCCGGCGCGCTCGATTCGGTTGCCGCCGGCACGCTCTGGCAGGACGCCGTGGCCATCGCCGCAACCCGGCCCCACCTCCTCCTCGACCTCGCCAGCCTCGAAACCTGCGACACCACCGGCGCCGCCCTGCTGGCCGAACTCGCCAGCCGGCCCGGCAGCGACATCCGCAACGCCACCCCCCAGGTCCGCGCCCTGCTGGACCGCGTCCAAGCCATCGGCCCCGCCCCGCCGGCCCCTATCGCGGCGCCGCTCACCTGGCGCGACGTGCTGCGCGCCAGCATGACCGCCACCCTCGGCGGGGTGGCATTCCTCGGCGAAGCCATCGTCGCCCTGGTCCGCCTGCCGGCCCGCGCGCGCCAGTTCCGCCGTGCCGACCTGCTGCGCACCGCCGACCAGGCTGGCGTCAACGCCATCCCGCTCACCCTGCTGCTCGGCACGCTGATGGGCCTGATCCTGGCCTTCCAGTCGCTGATCCCGATGCGCCGCTTCGGCGCCGACCTCTATGTCGCCAACCTCGTGGCCATCAGCTTGATCCGCGAGCTCGGCCCGCTGCTCGCCGCCGTCATCCTGGCCGGGCGCACCGGCAGCGCCTTCGCCGCCGAGATCGGCACCATGAAGGTCAACCAGGAGATCGACGCGCTGACCACCATGGACATCGACCCCGTCACCATGCTGGTGCTGCCGCGCATGCTCGCCGCCATGCTGGTGATGCCCGCCCTGACCGTGATCCTGGAGGCGGCCGGCCTGCTCGGCATGACGCTGGTGATGGTCGGCGCGGGATACCCGGTGGTCACCATCGCCAACCAGGTCGCCGCATGGGTCACGCCGGGCGATTTCTTCGGCGGACTCTCCAAGGCGGTGGTGTTCGGCGCCGTCGTCGCCGGCATCGGCTGCCGCGCCGGGCTGGCCACCGGCATTGGGCCGCGCTCGGTCGGGCTGTCGGCCACTGCGGCGGTGGTCGGCGGGATCGTTGCCACCATTGTACTCGATGGCATCTTTGCCGTCGTGTTCTATCGGTTGGGTATTTAGACGATGGAAGAAAGCAGTTCTTTTTTGAAAAAAAGAACCAAAAAACTTCTATCCACTTCCTTCATGGATGAAGTTTTTTTGCTTCTTTTTGTTCACAAAAAGAAGACTCTTCCTTGACTGCCATCACAATATCCGGCGTCACCCAGGCCTTCGGCCCGCGCGTGATCTTCCAGGACGTCTCGGCCACCATCGCCCGCGGCGAGATCTTCGTCATCCTTGGCGGCTCCGGCTGCGGCAAGTCCACCTTGCTGCGCCAGATCGTCGGCCTCCTCCCTCCCAGCAAGGGCAGCATCGAGGTGCTCGGGCACGACATGTACGCGGATCGCGGCGATGTCCTCACCCGCATCGGCGTGATGTTCCAGGCCGGTGCCCTGTTCGGCTCCATGACTCTGCTGGAGAACGTCATGTTGCCGCTGCAGGTCTACACCGACCTGCCGGAGGCGGCCTGCGCCCGCGTGGCCCAGGTCAAGCTCGCTTTGGTCGGCCTGGCCGATTTCGGCCGCTCGATGCCGGCCGAGATCTCCGGCGGCATGGCCAAGCGCGCCGCCATCGCCCGCGCCCTCGCCCTGGACCCGCCGCTGCTGTTCCTGGATGAGCCCTCCGCCGGCCTTGATCCCATCACCTCCGCGGGATTGGACCAGCTCATCCTTGACCTGCGCCGCGATCTCGGGACTACCTTCGTTGTCGTGACCCACGAGCTCGCCTCCATCCTCGCCATTGCCGATCGGTGCCTCATGCTGGACCGTGCGGCAAAGGGCATCATCGCCAGCGGCGATCCCCGGAAACTACGCGACGAGAGCACCCACCCCACGGTGCGCGCCTTCTTCCGCCGCGAGGCCGAACCGCCACAAGCCAAGACCGCCGGCAAACCGGCCTTGGGGGCCGGGGCATGAGCGGCACCTATCTGCGCGTCGGCCTGATGCTGGTCCTGAGCCTCGCCCTCGGCGTCGGCCTGGTGCTGTTCCTCGGCAAGAACCGCGTTTCCGACGGTCTGGCCTTCGAGACCTATTTCGAGGAATCCGTCCAGGGCCTGGATGTCGGCTCCCCGGTGAAGTTCCGCGGCGTCCAGCTCGGCCAGGTCTCGTCCATCGGCCTCGTCGCCGCCGCCTACGTCGAGGCCCGCGCCAACGTCGACGAGCACGTCAACCGCCTTGTCGTGGTTCGCTTCGTCGTCGACCCGAAGAAATTCGGCGGCACCCCGATGACCGACTCCGCCATCGCTGCCGGCCTGCGCATCCGCCTCGCCGCCCAGGGCATCACCGGCCTTGCCTACATGGAGCTGGATTTCGTCGACCCCCGTCGCTTCCCCACCTCGCGGGTGCCATGGAAGCCCGCCCAGACGGTCATTCCCTCCATGCCCAGCACCATCTCCCAGTTCCAGGACGCCGCCCAGGCACTGGCCGCCAAGCTGCAGAACGTCGACATCGAACGCCTCGCCGCCTCGTTCCAGGGCCTGGTCGACGACACCCGTGCCCAGGTCTCCTCCGGCGACATCCACATCGTCCTGGCCGAAGCCGCCGCCCTGCTCAAGACCCTGCGCACTGGCGCGGACGCCGCCGACATCCCCGCCCTGGCCACCGAACTGCGCGAAACCGTCACCGCCCTGCGCACCCTCGCCGGCGGCCAGCAAAGCCGCGACCTCCTCGCCGCCACCACCAAGACCGCCGAACGCCTCAGCGAGGCCGTCACCCGCCTGCCGGCCTTGATCAACACCCTCGAACTCGCCGTCCGCCGGGTGAACAACAGCACCGCGGACGCCCAGTCCGAACTCCTGCCCGCCCTGCGCGACGCCCGCGCCGCCGCCGCCAGCCTGCGCGACACCAGCGAAACCCTGCGCCGCTATCCGGCCTCGGTGCTCGGCGCGCCCCCACCGCGTGCCCAACCTTGAGCGGAACGCCCCTGATGGACACCCCCATGAAGCGCCGCCTGTTCCTCGCCGCCCCCCTTGTCCTCTCCGGGTGTGGCCTGAACGAACGCCCGTATACCGAACGCCGGCAATGGCCCCTCATCGCCCGCAGGCCACGCACCGACCGCACCTTCCCTGACCGCGCGCCCCTCAACCGCCCGATCCTCCTGGTCCGCAACCTGCGCGCCGGCCCGGGCCTGGAGGTCCGCGGCCTGCAAACCCTGCAAGTCGACGGCTCCATCCGCACCGATTTCTACGAGGAATGGGCCGCCCCGCCCGCCCAGGGCGCCGAGGAAGCCCTGCGCGGCTGGCTCGCCGAAAGCGGCCTCTACAGCGCGGTCATCGCCTCCGGCAGCCGTCTGGAACCCGACCACGTCCTTGAGGGCGAACTCACTGCCCTGTGGACCATCCCGGCCACCAACCAGGCCCACTGCGCCATCGGCATCACCGTGGTCGCCCAACGCGCCAGCACCACCCGCGTCCTCCTGCAAAACCGCTTCACCGCCGAAGCCCCGCTCGCCGGCACCTCGCCGCGCGAAGCCGTCGAAGCCCAGACCGCCGCCCTCGCCGCCGTCCTCGCCCAGATCGAATCCGCCCTGCGCCGTTGACCGCCCCAGACTCGCCGGATCAACCGCACCAGATAAGCCTCGAAACGGTGCACCGGCACCCCACAAATCGGAATCGGCTTGCCCGCGTGCTCCCCCCGATGCGTCAACGCAATATCCAGCGCTGCCACCGCCGTATGCGCATCCTCGAAAGACATCTCGAGGAAATCGCCCATCCGAAAAGACAACAACGCATCCGGATGCTTCGCCTTCAACGCAGACCACTGCGCCATCGCGGGCGTGGCATCCTTCGGCACGAGATTTGAAGGGGTTGGGCTTATGTGGGTGATCTAGCAGCCTGTCGGACCTAAGGCTACGCTCAACAATTTTCGCTTCGATCTGATGACCTTGGGCTGATGGTGTAGTTCCACTCAGGGTGCCACGTGTTGGTGGCGATGTTGAGGGTCGCCATCTCCTGGTCGCTGACGCGGATTGCCTTTGGATAGATGTTCTCATCCA
>CAXNGD010000182.1:0-5917 GCA_964201575.1 Acetobacterales bacterium
GCTGCATCTACTGGGGGCGGCGATCTGGGTGGGCGGGATGTTCTTCGCGCTGCTGGTGTTGCGGCCGAGCCTATCGGTGCTGGAGCCGCCGCAGCGGCTGGCGTTGCATGGGCAGGTGTTCCGGCGCTTCTTCCTGATCATCTGGCATGCCATGCCTATTGTGATCCTGACCGGGTATGGGCTGGTGTTCCTCGGGTTTGGCGGGTTCAAGGGTACGCCGTGGACGGTGCATGCGATGCATCTGAGCGGGCTGGTGATGGCGGTGGTGTTCGCGGTGATCTTCTTCGGGCCATGGGCGCGGTTGCGCGCGGCGCTGGTGGCGGAGGATCGCGCCACGGCGGCGGCCAGCGTGGATCGCATCCGCAAGCTGATCACGGTCAATCTGGCGCTGGGTCTGGCGACGATCGCCGTGGCGGCGCTTGCCGGGTAGGCGGTTGCTACTGGCTGGGGCCGGCTTCGAGGAGGGCGAGGTTCTGGCGGGCCAGGTCCGCGGTTGGGGAGTCGGGCGCGAGTTCGATGGCGCGTTCCCAGTCGGCGCGGGCACCCGATGCGTTGCCGCTGCGCTGGCGCAGGATGCCGCGTTCGAGCAGGGCCTCGATATTGTCCGGGTCCAGGGCGAGGGCGTTGGCGATGATGGCCAGGGCTTCGGGCAGGCGATCGAGCTGGCGCAGGGCGGCGGCGCGCAGGACCATGGCGTCGGCGCGGCTTGCGTCCAGGCGCAGCGCCTGGGCGAGGTCGGCGGCGGCTTCGGCGAAAAGGTCCAATTGCAGGGCGGCGGTTGCGCGCTCGATCAGCAGGGACGGGTCATCCGGGGTGAGGGCCAGCGCGAGGCTGGCCGTGCTGCGGGCGCGGGCGGGGCGGCCGGCGATCAGCCAGGCTTGAGTTGCCTGTTCGAGCAGGGCAGCGCGGGTTGCGGGCGGGGAAGTGCTGATGTTGGCGAGGCGTTCGAGGTCCTCGGCGGCGGCGGCGGGCTCGCCGAGGGCGAGGCGGGACAGGGCGAGGCAATGCACCGCCGGCTCGCCGCCGCCGCGCTCGGCCCATTTCTGCGCCAGGGTGGCGGCGGATTCGGGTTCGGTGGTCAGCAGGCCGAGGCAGCGTTCGTATTCCATCCCGCTGGCGATGCGCGGGGGCACGGGCGGCAGGGGGAGCAGGGCGTCGCTGTCGGCGGTTTCGATGGTGCTGCCGGCAAGCAGGGACCACGCGCCAAGTGCTGCTGCCAGGAGCAGGGCGGCGGCGGACAGGGCGTGACGACGTTGCATGATCGCGCCAGTGTAGTCGCCGGGCGGAGTTTGCCGCAAACCGCGGATTGTGGGGAGGGTTTGGCATGCACCTGCTGATTTTCGGGCTTGGCTATTGCGGCATGGCGCTGGCGCGGCTGGCGCGGGCGCAGGGGGTCGAGGTGTCGGCGACCAGCCGCGATCCCGGGCGGGTGGCGGCACCGGAGGGGGTGGCGGTGCTGCGGTTCGGGGCGGCGCTGGGTGCCGGGGTCACGCATGTGGTGGCGACGGCCGCACCCGATGCGCAGGGCGATCCGGTGCTGGCGGCCTATGGCGCGGCGTTGGCGGCGAGCCCGACGCTGCGCTGGGCTGGGTATCTGTCGACGACGGGGGTGTATGGCGATCGCGGCGGCGGCTGGGTGGACGAGGCGACGGCGGTGGCGCCGGGTGCTGCGCGGTCCCGGCGGCGGGTGGCGGCGGAGGAGGGGTGGGCCCGGCTTGTGGAAGGTGGGCTGGCGGGACTGTTGGCGGTGGATCTGTTCCGGGTGGCGGGCATCTATGGGCCCGGCCGGTCGGCGCTGGACGATGTTCGGTCCGGGCGGGCGCGGCTTGTGTTGAAGCCGGGGCATGCGTTCGGACGCATCCATCGCGACGACATCGCCGGGGCGGTGCTGGCGGCGGCGATGCAGGCGCGGGGGGCGGGGGTTCGGGTGCTGCACCTGGCCGATGACGTGCCGAGCGAGAGTGCGGCGGTGATCGAGGAGGCGGCGCGGTTGCTGGGGGTGGCGGCGCCGCCGGCGGTGGCGTTTGACGACGCGGTGGCCGGGATGAGCGAGATGGCGCGCAGTTTCTGGGCGGAGAACCGCCTTGTGGCGAGTGCCGCGACGCAGGCGATGCTGGGGTATCGCTGGCGCTATCCGAGCTATCGCGAGGGGTTGCGGGCGATCCTGGACGACGAGCGGGGTTAGGCGAGCAGGGCGGCGACGGTTCGGGTCAGCAGGGCGAGGTCCTCGGGGCGGGAGAGGCGGTGGTCGCCGTCCTTGATCAGGGTGATCTGGACGTTGTCGCCGGCGAGCTGTTCGGCGATGCGCAGGGCGGTGGGCCAGGGGACGTCGTCATCGCGCTGGCCTTGTAGGAGGCGGACCGGGCAGGTGATGGGGATGGGGTTGGTCAGCAGGCTTTGGTGGCGGCCATCCTCGATCAGGGCGCGGGTGAAGCGGTAGGGTTGTTCGCCGTAGACGCTGGGGCGATCGATGTGCCCGGCGGAGAGCAGGGTGGCGCGTTCGGTTTCGCTGAGGTTGTTCCAGAGCAGGGTTTCGGTGAAGTCGGGGGCGGCGGCGATGCCGACCAGGGCGATGACTTCGCCGGGTAAGGAGCGGGCGAGGAGGAGGGCGATCCAGCCGCCCATCGAGGAGCCGACGAGAAGGAGCGGGCCCTGGGTGGTGGCGGCGATGATGGCGGCGGCGTCTTCGGTCCAGCTGCCGATGGTGCCGTCTTCGAATGCGCCGCCGCTGGCGCCGTGGCCGCTGTAGTCCAGGCGGAGCATGGCGCGGCCCTCGGCGGCGGCCCAGTCGCGCAGGTGGGTGGCCTTGCTGCCTTCCATGTCGCTCTTGAAGCCGGGCAGGAAAACGATGGTGGGGCCGCGCCCGGGCAGGAGCGACCAGGCGAGTTCGATGCCGTTGCGGGTCAGGCGGCCGGATGCCTCGGTCATGCCAGGGAAAGGCGAAGGACGCCCTCCCGGTCGGTTTCGCCTTGCAACTCGCCGAGGGCGAGCATGTGGTTCACATGGGCCAGCGCTTCGCCGAAGGCGAAGCCCATCTGGTGCGGGTCGAGCTTGCGGTTGAACAAAGTGGGCATGATGCCGGCGGTGGTGGTGGCGCCGTTGCGGATGGCGTCGGCCAGCAGGTCGCAGCGTTCGCGGTGGTGGGCGATCAGGGTGTCGATGCGGGCGTGCAGGCCGCGGAAGGGGCGGCCATGGGTGGGGGCGGTCAGCACGGTGTCGGGGACCGCGGCGCGGATTTCGCGCAGGGAGGCGAGGAAGTCGGCGAGGGCGTCGGCTTCGGGTTCGTTGGCGTGGACGCCGACATTGGGGGAGATGTGGCCGATCACCTGGTCGGTGGGCAGGAAGACGTCCTCGTCGCGGCAGAGCAGCATCACCTGTTCCAGCGCGTGGCCGGCGCCGGTCAGCACCTCGAAGTGGCGGCCGCCGAGGTTCAGCACATCGCCGGCGCGGATGCGGGTGTAGTTGAGCGGCAGGTCGACGGTGAGGCGCTGGTATGAATCGCCGCGCACGGTGACGGCGTGGATCTCGTCGTCCGACAGGCCGTGGCGGGCGTAGAAGCCGCGATGGGCGTTGGAATCGACGCCGCCGGCGCGGCCGCGCGAGAGGCGGGATTGCAGGTATTCGGTCTGCGTCATCGTCACGCCGATGCCGAATTTGGGCGCCAGCCAGCCGGCGAGGCCGACATGGTCGGGGTGGAAGTGGGTCACGATCAGGCGGTTGACCGGACGGCCGGCGAGGGGGCCGGCGAGCATCTCCTCCCATACGGCGCGGGTGCGGTCATCGGCGACGCCGCTGTCGATGATGGTCCAGCCGGTGCCGTCATCGATGATGTGGATGTTCACGTGGTTGAGCGCGAAGGGCAGAGCGAGGCGCAGCCAGAGGATGCCGGGGGCCAGTTCGGTCAGGGTGCCGGGTTCGGGGGCTGCGTGCGTGTAGTCCGGTCGTGCGTGGGTGGACATGCTCAGGCGCCGGCCTGGCTTTGGGGCCGGAGCGGGATTGTCAGGTTGGCAATCATGGATTGTACGATCTCGCCGTTCTGGTTGGTGGTGGTGTTGCGGATGCGGGCCCAGCCGGTGCTGCGGCCGGGCGCGGGGGGGCGGAGTTCGACGACCTCGGAGGTGAGGCGCAGGGTATCGCCGGGGCGGACGGGCTTTGGCCAGCGCAGCTCGTCGATGCCGTTGCCGATGATGCCACCGGCGATGACGGTCCCGCCGGTGGCGAACAGGCGCATGGTGACGGCGCTGGTGTGCCAGCCGCTGGCGGCCAGGCCGCGGAACAGGCGGTGGGCGGCGGCGGCGGCGGGATCGGTGTGGAAGGGCTGCGGGTCGAAGGCGCGGGCGAAGGCGATGATGTCGGCTTCGCTCAGCGTGACGGCGGCGGAATGCCAGGTGAAGCCGAGCGAAAGGTCCTCGAAATGCAGCGTTATCATGGCTGTCGGCCCTGCGGTTTGGGGATGGCTATACCAGCGGGGACGGGGCGGGGCCATCCATGCGGGCGTGATGCGCCGATGGGGAGCGGGCGATGTTCGGGATGGCGCGGGGTCGCGTCGCCGCCGAGGGGTTAGGCGGCGGCCCAGGGCAGGGGGGCGCCGTCGGCGATGCGTCGCACGGCGATCGCGCTGGTCCGCGGGCCGACCGGGATGCGGAAGCCGTGGCGGGCGCTGCCGATGCCGGCCCGGAGCAGGTCGCCGCGGTAGCGGTTCGCCAGGAGCCGCCGGCGGCCGAGGGGCGTTTCCAGTTCGAGCTCGACCGGCTGGTCCGGGGCGGCGGGGTTCATGGCCCAGCCTTCGATGAAGCCGCCGGCGATGCGCTCGATCTGGCCGTGGAGCAGGCCGTGGAGCGGGCTGGGGGGGGCTGATCCCGGAAGGAGGCCGGCGCGGATGGCCAGGCGGCGCCAGGCGGCGGCAACGGCATAGCCGTCCTCGGTGCGCGGCAGCGGCGATGTGGCCGGCGGGGTGTTCGGGTACAGAATGTGGAATTCGTCGGCGTTGTCGAACAAGGCCCGGCTGGTTTCGTCGGCGAAGCTTTCGACCGTGGCGCCTTCGGCCAGGATCAGGTCGTGGTGGTCCAGCTCGATATGCAGGTAGGTGACGGTGTCCTGGCAGTCCTGGACGATCGAGCGGCCATTGATCAGGGCGGCGACCGGGACCAGCAGCGGGCCTTCGGCGTCGTTCAGGTAGACCGCGTGCTGGGGCGAGAGCAGCAGGTCCTGAGCCGGCACGGCGGGGCCGAGGGCGCCGGCGCGGATGCGGACGGGGTGGAAATGGGGGTTGGCTGCCATCGCGGCGGGGCCGCAGTGGCGGCGGTCGATCCAGCGGATGGCGGCTGTGGCGCCGGTTGCGGTCAGGACATGGTTGCCGATGCGCAGGTGTTCGACGGCGCGCGCGCCTTGCGGGGTGGCGATGGCGGTGCCGGCGGCGAAGCAGGGGGCTGCGGCGTCCGCGATCGGGATCGGGGCGTTGTTGCCGAACACCAGGAATTCGATGTCGGTCAGGGTGTCGGTGCCGTCGGTGCCGACGACGCTGTAGGTCGTGCCGCTGACCAGGGTGACGGTGTAGCTGGCGAGTACGCCGCTGAAGACCGCGGTGTCGCTGTCCGCGCCGCCGGCCAGGGTGTCATTGCCGAGAGCGCCCTGCAGCGTGTCGTTGCCGATGCCGCCGGTCAGGGTGTTGTCGGCGGTGTTGCCGCGCAGCGTGTCGTTGCCGGTGCCGCCGATGGCATTTTCGATCAGCGAGCGCGCGTCTGAATTCAGGTAGCGGTGGGCGTTGGAGACGTTGCCGTGGGCGAGGTTGATGTTGGCGGGCACGACCAGCTTGGCGGAGAGATGCCAGCCGGCCTGGTCGAGCAGCAGGGCTGCGTGGCGTCCGGGGGCGACGTCGGCGGAGATGGCGGCGAGGTGCAGGTTCATCGCCGCGGTG
>CAXNGD010000183.1:0-5889 GCA_964201575.1 Acetobacterales bacterium
CGTCCTGCAAACGAAGCTCAATCGTCGTCCGATCAACAATCGTCAGCGCGCGTCGGTGAGAACCCATCGGGACACCCTATCCTATAGGGCCTCCCGGCGGCGTTCGCTCCCAAACTTGAATCCGTCCTTCTTTTTGTTCACAAAAAGAACCGCTTGCCTTCGGCCTTCCTTGAAAAAAAAAGGTCTCCCTCAACATTTTTCCCTTGCCGTCCCTGCTCAGTCGCGCTATAGAACATTTCATGAACACACCCCCCCCAGGAGGCAAAACCCGAGGACACGCTCGTATTCCGTCTCGACATCATCCTCACCGCCTTGCGCCAGCTCATCAGCACCAACTGGCCGATCATCGGCGCGCTATACCTGCCCCTGCACGCCCGCCTGGTGCGCGGCCATCAGCGCCTGGCCCGCCTGTTCACCCGCCTCGCCGCCGGCCAGTAACCGGCCCCGCGCGCCAAACGCCCGAACCAGGCCAGCGGCAAGCGCGGCGTCTACATCCCGCGCGCCAAATCCTGGCTGATCGTCAAGTTCGGCTACCACGCCGCCGGCCGCGCCTCGCAGCTCAACCACCTGCTGCACGCGCCGGAAACCCTGGCCCTGCTTGCCGCGGCCCCCGAGCACGCCCAGGCCGAGGCGGCGCGCATTTTGCGCCCGCTCTGCCGCATGCTCGGCATCGCCCTGCCGCCGATGCTGGAACCTGCGCCGCGCCCCCCGACACCGCCCAAGCCCAAGCCGGCCAAACCCCCGCGCCCGCCGCGCCTGACCGCGCGCAACATCTACCCCTGGCGCACCCCGCGCCCGCATCCCCCGCGCATCCAGCCCACTGCCGCGCCAGTCCAAAAATTGAAACCCGCCTGACCCGCGCCCAGCCACGCCTAATTTATTTCGATATCGAAATATAATCGGCAAACCAAAGCCGGACCAACCCTGGCCCGGCCCCGATTGTCGATCCAGGTTTTACCGCTCCAGGCACATGGCAACGCCCATGCCCCCGCCGATGCACAGCGTCGCCAGACCCTTCTTCGAATCCCGCTTCTGCATCTCATGCAACAGCGTGATCAGCACCCGCGCCCCGGACGCCCCGATCGGATGCCCGATCGCGATCGCCCCGCCATTGACGTTCACCTTGGAGGTATCCCAGCCCATGTCCTTGTTCACCGCACAGGCCTGCGCCGCGAACGCCTCGTTCGCCTCGATCAGATCCAGATCGCCGATACCCCACCCCGCCCGCTGCAACGCCTTGCGGCTCGACGGAATCGGCCCCGTCCCCATCACCGAGGGATCCACCCCGGCGGTGGCGAAACTGGCAATCCGCGCCAGCGGGGTAAGCCCCCGCCGCGCCGCCTCCGCCCCGGACATCACCACCACGGCCGATGCCCCGTCATTGATCCCGCTCGCATTGCCCGCCGTCACCGTCCCGTCCTTGGTAAAGGCCGGCCGCAGCTTGGCCATCCCCTCCATGGAGGAATCATGGCGGATATACTCGTCATCAGACACCACGGTGTCCCCGCGCCGCCCCTTCACCGTCACCGCCGCGATCTCATCGCGGAACCGCCCCGCCTTCTGCGCCGCCGACGCCTTGGTCTGACTGGCCAGGGCGAATTCGTCCTGCTCCTCGCGGGTGATCTGATACGCCCGCGCCACGTTTTCCGCCGTGTTGCCCATGTGATAACCAAAGAACGCGTCCCACAACCCGTCCTTGATCATCGTGTCCACAAGCTGCATGTCGCCCATCTTCGCCCCCGCCCGAAGATATGCCCCATGCTGCGACTGGCTCATGCTCTCCTGCCCGCCGGCAATGACAATGCTGCTCTCGCCGGTCCTGATCTGCTGCGCCGCCAAGGCCACCGCCCGCAACCCGGAGCCGCACACCTGGTTGATCCCGAACGCCGTCTTCTCGTCCGGAATCCCCGCCGCCCGCGCCGCCTGACGCGCCGGGTTCTGCCCCTGGTTGGTGGTCAACACCTGCCCCAGGATCACCTCATCCACATCCCCGCCCGCAAGCCCCGCGCGCGCAATCGCCGCCTGGATCGCCGCGGTGCCCAACACATGGGCCGGCACGGAACCAAAGGCGCCATTGAAACTGCCCACCGGCGTCCGCGCCGCGGAAACGATGACGATGTCGTCCATGCGTGTGTCCTCCTGCGGCGGGAACCCCCCGCGCTAAGGGCTTACCTTACCGCACCGCACAACACACTTAAAGCGCGCCGATCCAGTCCGACAAAGGCCGCCACAACGCCCGCTCTGCCGACCCACCCGCCACCATCCCCACATGCCCCGAAGCCGGCACATGCAAGACCGCCCCGGGGATCAGCGCCGCCAGTGGCCGGGCACTTTCCGGGGGCACAATCCGGTCCCGCCCCGGCACCGCCACAAACGCCGGAACCGTCAGCCGCCCGGGGTCCACCACCTCGCCCGCCACATGCCAGGCCCCGTTCGCCGGCGTATTCGCCCCATACCACCCGCCAATGCACTCCCGTGCCACCGCCGCCGCCAGTGGCACCCCATCGTTCAGCCAATCCTCGATCGCCACGAACTGCCGGGCCCGGTCGCCATCCGGGTCCATCCGCCCGAACCCCGCATACTTCCCCCCGATCCCCCAGGGATCAAGCAACACGAACAGCGTCTGAATCGCATCGATCGGCAATCGCCCGGTCAACCCCATCAACGGCTCCAACACCGGCAACAGCCCCGCCATTGCCCGCGCCCGATCCGCCTCGACCGCATGGAAATCCCACGGCGTGGCCAACAACGCCAGGCCCCGCACCAACTCCGGCCGGCGCTGTGCCACCCCCAGGCACAACAACCCACCCATGCAATACCCGGCCAGAACCACCGGCTCACCCAGCGCCGCCACCGCCCGCTCCAGCCGCCCGGCAATGTAGTCGGTCAGCGTGAACCCCCGCTCCGCCACCCCCGGCCAACCCCAATCCAGCAACAGGACCCGATGCCGCCCCGCCATATACCGAAGCATCGACTGCCCCTCGGCCAGGTCCAGCACATAGGCCCGGTTGACCAGGCTGGGCACGAACACCACCGGCGGTCCCACCCCGCCATAGTCGAGCAGCCGGCTCTCCCCCTCGGCCCAGACCACCGGCGGATCCGCCAGCGTCCGTCGCCAGGGATGCCGCCGATAGGCCGCGATCCCGGCAATCAGCTCAGCCGGAAGGCTCGGATCGGGGGCGGGCGGAAGATTTGCCAGCAGCGTGTTCCAGAATGGCAATCCGCCGCTCCAGGGCATCGATGCGGGCAAGAAGGGCGTCACGGTCCGCAAACTGGCCAGCGCCAGATGCAACAACAGCGGCCGCGGTCCCCGGCGGATCATGCCGCCCCATCCCGGCGACAGTGGCCCACAGCGCCTGCCATGTCTCCTGCACCTCGCGATCGGCCGCCAAGCCCGCGAGTTCCGTCTGAACCAGCGTCATCCAGTCGCGGAGCAAGGCCGCGGGATCGGGTGGCGTGCCGGGTCCGGTGGTCATCCGTCATTGGTCCTCCGCTGCCAAGCATAGCGGCAGATCGACACCGGCGGTATCACGACGCCGGTCCATCTTGCACGGACGTGGTTTCGCACTGGCAGCACGCCATGCTATCTTGCGCCGCAACAATCTTCTTTGAGGGCCGGATGTCGCAATCAGCGCCGATCGACGAAGCCGCCCCAGCTGAGGCCAAAGCCGCCGAGCTGCCGCCGGTGGTGGTCAAGAAATACGCTAACCGGCGTCTGTACAATACCGAGAGTTCCAGCTACATCACCCTGGATTCGCTGGCGGAAATGGTACGTAACGGCCGTGACTTCGTGGTCTATGACGCCAAGTCGGGGGAGGACATCACCCGCTCGGTCCTGACCCAGATCATCGTCGAGGAGGAGAGCAAGGGACGGGCCATGCTGCCCACCGGCTTCCTGCGCCAGCTGATCGGCTTCTATGGCAACTCGATGCAGTCCGTGGTGCCGAAATACCTGGAACAGGCCATGGGCGCCTTCGCCGTCCAGCAGGACCAGATGCGCCGCACGGTGCAACAAACCTTGGGCACCTTCGTGCCGCCCGGGCTCGAGGAGATCGGCCGTCAAAACATGGCGATGATGGAACGGGCGATGAGCCTGTTCTCGCCCTTCCTGCCCGGGGAACCCGACGCCGCCCGGCCCGGTTCGCCCCCGCCGGCCTCGCCGATGGAGGAGGAGGTCGCCGCCCTGAAGCGCGAGGTCGAGCTGCTGCGCCAGCAACTCGCCGAGGCGCGCGCCGCCGGGCGCAAGGCGTGAACTGGCCCCAGGCCGAAGGGGTTTTCGCGCCGGGCGATTTTCCGGTGGCCAAGGGCGGCGTGATCCACAACTGCCGAGTGATGTGGAAAACGCATGGCACGCTGAGCGCAGCGAAGGACAATGTGATCCTGTATCCGTGTTCCTACGGGGCGACGCACCCGGACATGGAATTTCTCATCGGCCCTGACGGCATACTGGACCCGACGCGGTGGTTCATCGTCATTCCCAACATGTTCAGCGGCGGGGTCTCCTCCAGCGCCGCCGACACAGCGGATTTTCCCGCGCTGGTAACGTATGCCGACCTGATCGAGGTCCAGCGGCGGCTATTGGCCGAGGTGTTCGGGATCGAACGCCTGGCCGCGGTCTATGGGTTCTCGATGGGCGCGCAACAGGCCTATCACTGGGCGGCGCTTCATCCCGATCGGGTGGACCGTGCCTTCGTGCTGTGCGGGACCGCGCGGACGAGCGTGCACAACAAGGTTTTTCATTCCGGTCTGTTGCGGACGCTGGAAGCCGCGCCCGAGCATATCGGCGGGGGCCGGTTCAGTGCCGAGCCGGTGCTGGCCAAGAAAGCCTTCGCCCATATCTATGCCGGATGGGCGCTGAGCCAGGATTTCTACCGGGCGGGGCTACACATCAGCGTGCTGGGGGCGCCGGACCTGGACACCTATCTGCGCACCGACTGGACCGAGCGGATGGGGGCACGGCCGGCGGCGAACCTGTATGCCCAGCTGATGACCTGGTACAACGGCGATATCGCCGATGGGGGTGACCTCGCCACGGCGCTGGGGGCGATTCGGGCGCGGATGGTGCTGATGCCGAGCGAGACCGACCTGTATTTCCGCGTGGCCGACAATGCGGCGGAGTTGCCGTATCTCCGCCATGGCATCCTGAAGCCGATCCCAAGCATCTGGGGCCATCGGGCGGGGAATCCGAATGCGGCGGTGATCCCCGCCGATTTCGCCTTTGTTAAGGCGGCGGTGCGCGAAGCGATGGATGCCTGACACCCGACCAGAGCGACCCGCGCGGCAGAAATGGCTACAGCGCGACGGCATGCCCCAATTTTTGCTGTTTCTTGTGGTCGGTATTGGGCTTCCGTTGCTGACTCAACATGTTTGGAACGCAATGGATACTTACCCCGATTGCGATAATGAACCGTCCCTGCGCGCGTTCGCGCGGCTATACGACAACAAGCGCCTGCTTCGGGCGGTAAAAGCGGAGGCGCCTCGCCTGGTGCATGACGGCTTCAAGGGCCGTTTCTGCCTCGCCACCGTCACCTGGGCCGACGGCTCGCAAAGGGAGGTTTCCTATGGCTTTGAGCTACGGGACCGACGGGGCGTGCATCGAGGGTGGATCGACTACAACAAGTGAAAACTGCGTCGCGAACGGATGAAGTTTTTTTGCTTGGCGGATTCAAGTTTGGGAGCGAACGTCGCCGGGGGGTGTGTTTCCTGCCGCGGCTGCGGCAGCGAGAAGGCTGGCAAATTGTTCGCCTGGAGTGGCGTAGTCGAGCGTTTTCCTGGGGCGGTCGTTGAGGCTGGCGGCCACCATGTCGAGGTCGTGCTGGTTAAGGGCGGATAGCGACATGCCTTTGGGGTAATACTGGCGCAGCAGGCCGTTGGTGTTCTCGTTTGAAC
>CAXNGD010000184.1:0-5878 GCA_964201575.1 Acetobacterales bacterium
GGGCTCTGCCCAGACCCGCCAGGGGCCAAGCCCCTGGACCTTCAATTATTGAAAAAAATGGGATCCAAGGGCCGTCGGCCCTTGGTGGGTCCAGGGCAAAGCCCTGGCCTTGCCATGTTTCCATGAGTCATCCGAAACCGGGACTGGTATTATACTTCATTCTGTCAAGAAAAGAGATCTCTTCCTCAGAATATCTATTTTTTCTTCGCGGCACCGATCAATTGTGTCAGCTCTTCGATCGCCTCGGTCACTCGCTGATTCAATGCGCCTATGGCTTCGCCGTTCGAGCGCTGGATCAGGTCGCCGACCTCGCGCGAATTGGCGACAGCACGCTCGTAGGCCGCCTTGTGCATCTCCGCCTGCTTCGCAGCCTTGTCCTGCGGCCCGCCAACATCGGCCAGGGATTGCAAGGTTTGCGTCAGCTCGGTCATGGTCTGTTGCATGATCTCCATGTGCCGCTTGGCCACCGCCTAAGCGCCCTCCAGCGCGATACGGTTGGCGGCCGACAGCGCCTCCATGTTGCGCTGGTGTGCGCGCAACAGCGCATCGGCGTCTGGCATGCCGGGCAGCTTCATCTGGCCAAGAACCTTCTGAAACTCATCAGCGCCAAGCCAGTTGCCTTGCGGCCACTTTGGGTGAATTGCCATGGCGGATTCCTATTTCAAGGTGGTGGAAGCGGCGGCCGGTAGGGCCGGTTCGGCGGTAGGGCCCGGTTCGAGCCAGCTGGCGGCGCGTTCGGCGCGACCCAGGGCAGTGTCCAGCGTCGCCATGGTTACCGACATGTCGTGGCTGTCGTCACGCACCCAAGCGCGCACGGTCCAGCCCCATATGGCGAGCAAGCCTGCTGCGCGTAGGCGGCCCTTGGGTCCACCGGCACTAGTCCCGGCAGATTCAAGTAACCAGCTCATGCTGCGCAAGCTGGTCGAAGCCAGCAGGAGTGCCGCAGGGGGATCGAACGGCACTGTGCGCAGAAGTGCGATCACGCCGGCGCGGTGCAATTGAAGAAAATCGATCCGCCGCATGACCATGTCGAACAGCCGGTCGCGCGCCGGTCCCTCGTTAGGCGCGTCCTTGACCGCGAAAGCGTCGGCCAAGGCGCCGAACCTGAGCAATAGAGCATAGCGGTCCTGCAATCGGCTGCGGGCGATGTCCAGCGGGATGTCGACGTCGCGCGCAGCCAGAGCGATGTTTAGCCGCGCCCATCCTCGCGTCGAGATCTGTTCGAAACATGCGGCTACCAGTGCCGCGTCGATATCCCGGTCCAGTGTGGCGTCCATGCCGATAAGATGGGGCACGGCAACGGCGTTGTCACCCGGCAAGCGCGCGCGATCGCGCTGTCGCAGCCGCAATCGCGCGCGACAAGGCGTCCGGCATCGCCGTCTTCTCCATCAGGACGGCCAGCGCCGCCGCCGTCGTGCCGCCGGGGCTGGTGACATTCTTGCGCAGCACGGCAGCGTCCTCGGCGCTGGCGGCCAATAGAGCGCCGGAGCCGGAAACCGTCTCGCGCGCCAGCTTGCGGGCCAGGTCGATCGGGATACCCTGTTCGATCGCGGCCTGTTCCATCAGCTCGGCTAACAGGAAGACATAAGCCGGCCCACTGCCGGAGACGGCGGTGACGGGGTCCAGCAGGGCCTCGTCCTCCACCCAGGCAACGGAGCCGATGGCCGACAGTAGCGTGTCGCACAAGGCGCGCTGCGCTGCGGTTACGCCGGTTCCCGGGCAGGCGACGGTGATACCCTGGCGCACTGCTGCCGGCGTGTTGGGCATCGCCCGCACCACCGACGCCTCGCCCAAGAGGGCGCTCATACCCGCCAGGGTGCGCCCGGCCATGATCGACAGCATCACCGCGGAGCCTGCGTATCTAGCATATTGCGGCAGGATCTCGGCGGCGTTCTGCGGCTTCACCGCCAGCACGATGGCGGCGGGCTGAAAGCCTATCGGGATGGCGGCAGCATCGGCCACGACGGTCAGCTCTGGACCTGGCCCGGTCGGCAGCATTGGATCGACGGCCACCGATGGCGCCAAACCACGCTCGCGCCATCCGGCCAACATCGCACCACCCATCCTGCCTAGGCCGACGAGCAAGATCGGGGGAATGGCGGTCATGCTTGTGCCTCTCGGGACGCCATTCAGGCTTCGCCAACGCATTCCAGCATGGCGGCCTGCAGCGCCTCAGCCGGGGCCTTGCCGCCCCACAATACGAACTGGAAGGCCGGGAAGAAGCGTTCGCACTCGCTGATCGCGATGTCTACCATGTCTTCCAAGCTCTCCGCCGATGCGCCAGGGGCCCCGCGTAGCAGCACGGAATGACGGAACACCGGCGTTCCGTCCGCAGCGTCCATGCCAAAATGGCCGATCCAGAGCCGGTCATTGGCCAACGCCAGCAGCTCGTACAAGGCCGGGCGCCGTTTGTCCGGCACCTTTAGGTCGAAGGCGCAAGTGAAATGCATAGCACTGATTTCATTGGACCAAGAGAAATACAACCCATAGTCGCACCAACGGCCAGGCGCCTCGGCGGCCATTTCAGAATCGCTACTTCGGTCACACAGCCAGTCATTGGCGGCGACGATCTGTTCGATCACGTCCAATGGATTTGCTGCGAGATCGGTATGGAAGCTGGCGGCATGGGCTGACATGCGGTGTCTCCCCAGAATGCAAATGTGCCGCGACGCGGGGTCGCCGTGGTCCGAACCTACGCACGTGCGAAGGGGTGCCGCAAGACCGAATCAAACAATAATACGATGATGTTAAAGTCCGATGTAAGTTGGGAACGCGACACTGTGCTCAGGCGATCATCCCGGGGCCACCGCCGCCGGGCCTGCGAGTCAGTTCATCGAGGCGCACCTCCAACGCGGCAAAGCGGGCCTCCGAGGATTCCTGGGCCTCGCGGGCCTTGGCGAGCATGGCGGCGATTGCGTCAAACTCTTCACGACGCACAAGATCCAGCCGACGCAGCGCCTCGTCTACCCGCGCCCGCACCATCGCTTCGGCCTCGTCGCGCAGCCCCATCAGAGCGGAGACAGCACCGCCGGCCACCCCAGCGAGATCGTCCAGCAGTCTCGGTCGCTCGGCCATTGCGGTCTCCTGTCAGCTTTGCGGCGTGCGCCAGCCGTCATATACCCTGAGCGCCACTACCTTGTCGGCGAGGTTGCGGTTCTAGGGCTATATGTAGATGGAATTCTTCCCGGACAACGCAACCCTCCTGGTGCTCGGCCCGCTGGTGCTCCGCTGGTATGCTCTCGCCTATATCGGCGGACTGGTGATCGGCTGGCGCTGGCTGCGGGTACTGGCACAACGGACGCCAGCGGTGGCAACACCGCTGCAGGTGGACGAGTTCCTGACCTGGGCGACTGTCGGTGTGGTACTTGGTGGACGGCTGGGCTACGTGCTGTTCTACCAGCCAACACGATACCTTGTCGAGCCATTCGAGATCTTCGCGGTATGGCATGGTGGCATGTCGTTCCATGGTGGAATGCTCGGAGTGGCGATCGCGGTACTGATCTTCTGCCGGCGGCAAACGATCCCGCTCTGGGGCTTTGCGGACCGCATCGCCGTCGTGGCTCCTGTCGGACTTGGGCTAGGCCGTCTAGCCAATTTCGCCAATGGCGAGCTGTGGGGACGCGAGGCACCGCACGGCCTGCCATGGGCCATGCGTTTTCCCAGCGCCGGAGATGCGCTGCGCCATCCCAGCCAACTCTACCAAGCGTTGCTCGAAGGCTTAATTCTCCTGATGATCATGCTTGCGCTGGCTAGGCGCGAGGCGATACGCGCCCGCGCCGGACTGCTGACCGGTGCGTTCCTGGCCAGCTATGCTATCGCCCGCATCATCGGCGAATTTTTCCGCCAGCCGGACCCCTTCTTGGGATTCCTCCATGGCGGCGCGACCATGGGCCAATTGCTCAGCCTGCCGATGCTGGCGGCCGGGCTGGTGCTGATCGCTCGCGCCAAGTGATCTTCGCACGGTGATGGAGCGTCTGGACGCCTTCATGTCCCGTGCAAATGCGGCGTTCTATGCCGGGCCCGATCCGCTGGCTGGCTTTGCGACGTCGCCTGAGATATCCCAGGTATTCGGCGAACTGCTTGGCGCATGGGCTGCGATCGCCTGGCAGGCAATGGGCCAGCCAGCCGACGCCGTGCTGGCCGAGGCCGGACCAGGCCGTGGCACACTGATGGCAGATGCATGCCGGGTGCTGCGCCGCGCCGCACCCGCGCTTGTAGCGAACATCCATCTGATTGAGACCTCACCCAGCCTGCGCGCCTGCCAAGCTAGAGTGCTGCCGGGCGCCACCTGGCACGGTCGGCTGGAAGATCTGCCGCCCGGACCGCTGCTCTTCGTGGCCAACGAATTCCTCGACGCCCTGCCGATCCGCCAGTGCATACGCCGCGGCGCGGGCTGGCGCGAGCGCCATGTCGCTGATGATGCCTTCGTCGAAATCGCCTGCCCCGCGCCCCCTACCGTCGATGCCCCCGACGGCGAAGTGGTCGAGTGGAGCGAAGCCTCCCGCGCGGTCGTTCACCTTCTGGCCAAACGCATCGTCGCCGAAGGCGGCGCGGCCCTTCTCATCGACTACGGGCCCGAGCATGCGGCTCCCGGCGACAGCCTCCAGGCATTGCGTGACGGCAAGCCGGCTGATCCGTTGGCGGCACCCGGCAGCGTCGATCTGACCGCTCATGTCGACTTCCAGACCCTGGCCAATGTCGCGCGCCAAACCGGCGCTGCCGTCCAGGGGCCAGTTCCGCAGGGTGTTTTTCTCACTCGCCTCGGCCTGTTCCAGCGCAGTGGGGCCCTGGCCCGGACCCAGCCCCCGGCAAGCGCAGGCGCGCTGATACAGGCGGCCTCCCGCCTAGCCGAGCCGCACTTGATGGGGAGGCTGTTCAAGGCGATGGCGGTTTGCCACCCTGACCTCCCCCCTCTGCCGGGATTTTCAACATGACTGAAGCCGAGTACATCACCGCCGGGCTGCCCGTCGCGCATGGCTTCTTCACCCGTCGCGGCGGCGTGTCCAAAGGCCCATATGCCAGCCTGAACTGCGCCCTGGCCGGTCAGGATTCGCGCGAGGCCATTATGGAAAACCGCGCCCGCGCTGCACGCGCCCTCGGCGCCGATCCTGTCGACCTGGTTGGGCTGACCCAAGTTCATGGGATCGAAGTGGCTCGGGTCGAAACCGTCTGGCCAACAGGCCGGGGCCCGCACGCCGATGCCGCCGTTACCAATCGGCCAGGTATCGCCATCGGCATCGTCACCGCCGACTGCGCCCCTGTTCTGTTCGCCGACGTCCAGGCCGGCGTCGTCGGCGGCGCCCATGCCGGTTGGCGCGGCGCCGCGGCCGGTGTGCTGGAAGCGACTCTGGACGCCATGGAGGCCCTCGGCGCCCACCGCGAGCGCATCTTCGCTGCCGTTGGCCCTTGTATCGGCCAATCCAGCTACGAAGTCGCCGCCGACCTGCGCGATGTCGTGTTGGGCAACAACCCCGAACACGCTCGGTTCTTCGCCGACGGCCGCCACTCGAAACGCTGGCAGTTCGACCTCGCTGGCTATTGCGGCGAACGGCTTCACGCCGCCGGTGCAGGAGCGGTCACGTTGATGCGCCTCGATACCATGGGCGACGAGACGCGCTTCTTCAGCCATCGCCGCCGCACCCTAGCCGGCGGAGGGGCAATTGGCCATCAGATATCGGTCATCGTTCGGTAGCAAGGGCCATGGGCCGGGGCGACAGGCGAATCGCTTCAACGTCATGCGTTCCCTCTGAGCACTGTCTCCAGGTAATCGACGTTCCACCCGGCCTTCTTGCGGCGGTTTTTGAAGCTTGTGGTGGGTCTGGCGGCAGACAGCAGGTTCAGCGCGGTGTGTCGAACGATTGCCATGTTCGCGGGCGCA
>CAXNGD010000185.1:0-5863 GCA_964201575.1 Acetobacterales bacterium
CAAAGACGCATGGAACTTCCTCGCCGAAGACCCAATGCGGATCGCATCCATCGGACATAGGCAGTGGGCATGTGTCAGAAGCTAGGGCGGTTGGTATTAAACGGAAGGGGTCTGGGGCCGCCGGCCCCAGCGGGTCCAGGGCAGAGCCCTAGCCTTCCTTGCCGCTACCCAAGCCGCGCGCAGGCTGCCGCCAGCCAGGCGCGGTCATCGCCGGTCAGGTGTGGGCCGACGATGGCTTCGACCTGGGCGTGATAGGCATCGAGCCAGTCGACTTCGGCGCGGGTGAGCAGGCGCGTGTCCAGGAGGCGGCGGTCGAAGGGGGCCCAGGTCAGGGTTTCGAAGTGCAGGAAGGGTTTGGCGGCGCCGGGGAAGTCGGCGTCCACGGCGAGGAGGAGGTTTTCCAGGCGGATGCCGTAGGCGCCGGGCAGGTAGAAGCCGGGTTCGTTGGACAGGATCATCCCGGCCTCGATCGGAATCGGGCGGGCGGCGCGGGAGATGCTGACGGGGCCTTCATGAACCGAGAGGTAGCTGCCGACGCCGTGGCCGGTGCCGTGGTCGTAGTCCAGGCCCACTTGCCAGAGGGCGGCGCGGGCGAAGGCGTCGATATGCGGGCCGCAGACGCCTTTCGGGAAGGCCAGGGTGGCGATGGCGATATGGCCCTTGAGCACGCGGGTGACGCAGGCGCGGAGTTCGTCGGGCGGCGTGGCTGGGCCGGTCCAGAGCGTGCGGGTGATGTCGGTGGTGCCGTCCGAGTATTGCGCGCCCGAATCGATCAGGTAGACCTCATTGGGCTGGATGGCGCGGTTGGTTTCCTCGCTGACGCGGTAGTGGATGATGGCGCCGTTGGGGCCGGAGCCGGAGATGGCGGGGAAGCTTTCGCCGCGGAACAGGTCGACTTCGCTGCGCAGGACGATGAGTTTTTCCGCGGCCGACATCTCGGTTTCCTGGCCGGCGGCGGACTCCATCCAACGCAGGAAGCGGCAGACGGCGACGGCATCGCGCGCATGGGCGTTTCGAGAACCCTGGCGCTCCACCTCGTTCTTGCGTGCCTTGGGCAGGATGCACGGATCCATGCCGGGGACGATTTCAGCGCCAGCGGCACGGAGCTTTTGGGCGAACCAGGCTGGCGAACCCGCCGCGTCCACCCGCACCCGCTTGCCCTTCAGCCGGCCCAGCGCGCCGGGGAGCGCGCTGCGGTCTTGGACGGAGACGGCATTGCCGATCCAGGCGCGGGTTTCGGGCGGGACTTTCTCGGGGGCCATGAAGAGTTCGCAGCCGGCATCGGCGTGGATCAGCAGGAAGCCGAGGGCGAAGGGGGTGAAGGGAACATCGTCCCCGCGGATATTGAGCAGCCAGGCGATCGAGGCGGGGTCGGTGACAACCGCGGCATCCTGCTTCTCGGCCACCAGGGCGGCGGCGATCTGCTCGCGCTTCCTGGTAGAGTCCAGCCCGGCATAGCCAACGGCGTGGGGCAGCGCGGGCTGCATCGGCGCCGCCGGTTGTGCGGCCCAGACGGCATCGACGGGATTGCTGTCCACCGCAACCAGGGTGAGGTTCTTCTCGACCAAGCGCTGCACCGCATCCTCGCTGAACAGCAGCGGATCATAGCCAATGCGCGCCCCCGGCGGGGCGTTCTGCGCCAGCCATTCGCCCGGCGGCTCATCGCTGATATGGCGCCGCTCCCACAGCGCGGGATCGGTCTGCTCGGCCAGTTGCAGGACATAGCGCCCATCCGTGAACGCCGCCGCGCGGTCCGCTAGCACCGCTGCCAGCCCAGCGCTGCCGGAGAACCCGGTGAGCCAGCGCAGCCGGTCCGCCCGCGCCGGCACATACTCGCCGAGATGCTCGTCGGCCCGCGGCACAAGGAAGCCTGCCAGACCCTGGCGGGCAAGTTCGGCGCGCAGGGCGGCGAGGCGCTCGGCGAAATTGGGCTCGGACATTGGATCAGACCTCACGGCAGGTTTACCATTTACACATATCTCGTTAACTTATGATGCGGCACGCGCATGGCTGGACGCGCAAACGCGGTCGTTCTCCAGAAGGCGCAGCCAGCTTATGTTGCATTGTCCAATGATCGCGTGGCTGAAGGCGACTGGCCGGATGCCCGCCACGATCAGCACGTCCCAAGGACTATCACGATGACCACCCATGTCAGCAAGGAACAGCTGGGTCTGATGATGCCCGGCACGATGGATCATTATTTCCAGGACGAGCCGGAATACCTCGCCGCCCCGCGCCCCGGCCTTTTGGCCCGCACCGCCGCGAGTATCGCCGCCTGGCTCACCCGCCGTGCCAGCATCGAGGAAGTAAGCGCATTGTCAGATGCACAGCTGTCTGATATCGGCCTCCTCCGGAGCGAAGCCTCGATGATGTTCGACCATGGTTTTGCCGCCCGCCGCGAGCAAGACCGCAGCCTCGCGACCCTCCAGGCCGGGCGTATCGCCGGGAACTGAAGGGGCGCTGAGCGGCCGGCGCGCCCACCCCCCACCCCGGGCGCGCCGGTCAGACTCGCTTCCGCAATATCAGCGTGGCCCAGCCACGGTTCGGCGCATCGCCCAACCCCGCGGGCTCGGTCAGCAGTCGTTCCAAAACCAAACCCTGCGCCCGGTGCGCCTGCAGCACCCAGCGCACCTGGCTCGTCAAAAGCCCAGCCAGGATCACCGTCCCGCCCGGCGCCAGATGCCCCGCCAGCGCATGCGCCATCTGCGTCAAGGGCCGCGCCAGGATATTGGCGAACACCAGGTCATACGGCGCATGCCGCGCCAGCACCGGCGCCGTCCAGCCATCCGCCCGCTCCGCCCGCAGCCGCCGGCCCAGCAGATTCCGTCGCGCATTCTCCCGCGTCACCCGCACCGACCACGGATCGATATCCGTCGCCAACACCTTCCGGTGCAGCAACTTCGCCGCCGCCATCGCCAGGATCCCGGACCCCGTCCCCAGATCCAGGATCCGCCGCGGCCGCCGATACGCAACAAGTTCCAGCGCCCGCAAACACCCCCGCGTCGAGCCATGCTCGCCAGAGCCGAACGCCACCCCGGCATCCAGCGTCACAACCAGCCGTCCGGGCGTCGGCGCATCGGTCAAATGCGTCCCCCGCACCGCAAACCGCCGCCCCACCAGCTGCTCCGGAAACGCCTCGCGCGTCCGCGCCAGCCAGCCATCCGACGCCGTCTGCGCCCGCACCGGCTCGGCCGCAAACCCGCTGACCAAGGCCGCCAGCGCCAGCGCCCCAGCCAACTCCGCCTCCCCCGCCCCCTGGTCCTTCACGCCCTCCAGCGTCCAAAGCCTGGTGCCCTCATCGAGGAAGAACCCCACCGTCCCGCAAGACACTGCCAGCGCCGCCTCATAGGCCTCCAGCGCATCTTCCGGCACCGTAACGCTCACCGTCTCCAGCTGCGTCGCATGGCGAATCTTCAAGGCGCACGCTCCACAACCCCGCGCATCATGCGCGCTCCACAAACCGATCCAGCACCCGCTTGTCGCCCGCATGGTCAAACGCGATATCCAGCTTGTCGTCCTCCGCCCGCGTCACCGTCCCCGTGCCGAATTTCTGGTGAAACACCCGCGTCCCCACCGCCAGCTTCTCACCGCGCTCAGGCCGCGCCGGCTGCTCCCACGCCTCGATCACCCGCGGCCGCCGCGCCGTCACCGGAAACGCCGAGGAAAACACCGGCGCCGCCGTCAACCGACGCTCCCGCTCCATCGCCGCCGAGCCCACCCGCTTGACATGCTCATCGGGCAATTCATCCAGGAACCGACTGGGAATACTGCTCTGCCAATTGGCATACAGCCGCCGATTGGCCGCCCAGCTCACAATCGCCAACCGCCGCGCCCGCGTCAGCCCGACATAAGCCAGCCGCCGCTCCTCCTCCAACCCCTTCGCCCCGCTCTCATCCATCGTCCGCTGGCTCGGAAACAACCCCTCCTCCCAGCCCGGCAAAAACACCGTGTCGAACTCCAGCCCCTTTGCCGCATGCAGCGTCATCAGCGTCGCCCGATCGCCCTCGGCATTCTGCTCGTTCTCCATCACCAACGAAACATGATCCAAAAACCCCGCCAGCGATTCGAAATCCGCCAAAGCCCGAACAAACTCGCGCAGATTCTCCAACCGCCCCGGCGCCTCGATCGACTTGTCCTGCCGCCACATCTCGGTATAGCCACTCTCATCCAGCATCGCCTGGACCACAACAACATGCCCGTCGCGCGCCAGGCTCGCCCGCCAATGTGCAAACCCCGCCAGCAGCTCACGCAAATTATCGCGCAGCTTGCCCTTCACCACCCCCTCGCCCACCAGCGCCTCGGCCGCCGCATACAGCGGCACCCCCCGCTCGCGCGCCGCCGCATGCAACTGCCGCAGCGCCGTATCCCCCACCCCCCGCCGCGGCACATTCACAATCCGCTCGAACGCCAG
The DNA here is from genome assembly GCA_964201575.1 of Acetobacterales bacterium. Classification (GTDB taxonomy): domain Bacteria; phylum Pseudomonadota; class Alphaproteobacteria; order Acetobacterales; family Acetobacteraceae; genus CAMDGX01. Next base: position 4,412 of record CAXNGD010000185.1, read on the forward strand.
GTCATCCGCCGGCTGATGCAGCAACCGCGCATAGGCGATCGCGTCCCTGATCTCCTGCCGTTCGTAAAACCGCAGTCCCCCCAACACACGATACGGAATCCCCAGCGTGATCATCCGCTCCTCCACCGGCCGCGTCTGCGCCCCGGTGCGGAACAACACTGCCATCTCCGCCAAGGATTCCCCTGACCGGCGCAGGGACTCAATCCGATCCCCCACCATCCGGGCCTCCTCATCGGAATCCCACAGCCCGACCACCTCCACCTTCTCCCCGGTGGCGTCATTCCCCCCGCGGCGCAGCGTCTTGCCCAACCGCGCCTCGTTATGCGCAATCAGCGTCGAAGCCGCGGCCAAAATCTGCTCCGTCGAACGATAATTCCGCTCCAGCCGCACCACCTTCGCCCCGGGAAAATCCCGCTCGAACCGCAGGATGTTCTCGATCTCCGCCCCGCGCCACGAATAGATCGACTGATCCTCGTCCCCCACGCAGCAGATATTGTGGTTCCCCTGGGCCAACAGCCGCAGCCACAAATACTGCACCGTATTGGTGTCCTGATACTCATCCACCAGTATATACCGGAACCGCCGGTGATACTCCCCCAACACATCCGGGTGGTCGCGCAAAATCTCGGTCATATGCATCAAAAGATCGCCGAAATCGCAGACATTCACCGCCCGCAGCCGGTCCTGATACGCGCCATAGATCCGCAGCGCCGCGCCGCCAGCAAAATCCGTGTCCTCCGCCGCCGTGATTCGCCCCGGCGGCAACCCCTTGTCCTTCCAGCGCTGAATAATCCCCATCAGCGCCTGCGGAGCCCAGCGCTTGATGTCGATCCGCTCCGCCTCCATCACCTGCTTCAACAGCCGCAACTGGTCATCAGTGTCCAGGATGTTGAAACTGCTCGTCAGCCCAACCAGCTCGGCATGCCGCCGCAACATCCGCGCACACAGCGCATGAAACGTCCCCAGCCACAGCCCGTCCGCGGACCCGCCCACCATGGCCGAAACCCGCTCGCGCATCTCCTTCGCCGCCCGGTTGGTGAACGTCACCGCCAGCACCTGGCTCGGAAACGCCCGCTGGCTCAGCAGGATATGCGCAAACCGCGTAGTCAGAACCCGCGTCTTGCCCGTCCCGGCCCCCGCCAGCACCAGCACCGGCCCGTCCAGCGCCTCAACAGCCTCGCGCTGCTCAGGGTTCAACCGTGTAAGATAATCAGCCATCGTGCCAACGAATCCGAAATTCCCCACCAGAATACAGGACCCCGCCCGCCGCTTCCATGCCGCATCCCCCCACCCCCTTATGGACAAAAGTTTTTCGCTCTTATGTTGAACTCTGTTGATACGGCCCCAAGCCTGCTGCTGCCCTGATCCATGCCTCTGGGGAGGCGGCGTTTGCGAACGCTTCGATGGTTCGTCGCCAGCTAAGGTAGTTGGGCAGGTTGTCGGTGGCGACGC
>CAXNGD010000186.1:0-5857 GCA_964201575.1 Acetobacterales bacterium
TGCCGAACAGCGCCCCCGCCGCCGGCCAGCCCGCCACCGGCCAGCCCGCCACCGGCCAGCCCGGCGCCCGCCGTTGAGCGGACCGATGAGTGTCCCGGCGGGCGTGCCCTTGCGAGTGGTCGGCGGCGACGCCGCGCCGGCGGCGCTGCCCGCCTCGGCCGGGTTGTCGGCCACAGGTGTCGGCAAGGTCTATCGCAAGCGCCCGGTGGTGCGGAACGTCTCGATCACCCTGCGTCGCGGCGAGGCGGTGGGGCTCCTCGGCCCCAATGGCGCGGGCAAGACGACGACCTTCTACATGATCGTCGGGCTGGTACAGCCGGATACCGGGACGATCAGCCTGGACGGGCATGACATCACCACCCTGCCGATGTATCGCCGCGCACGGCTGGGTATCGGCTACCTGCCGCAGGAGGCCAGCGTGTTCCGCGGGCTGAATGTCGAGCAGAACGTCATGGCGGCGCTGGAAGTGGTGGAGCCCGAGCGCGACCGGCGCGAGCACATGCTGGAGGAACTGCTGGCGGAGTTCGGCATCGGCCATTTGCGCCGCACCCCGGCGTTGGCCTTGTCCGGCGGCGAGCGCCGGCGGGTGGAGATTGCTCGCGCCCTGGCGACACAACCCAGCTATGTCCTGTTGGACGAGCCGCTGGCTGGCATCGACCCGATCGCGGTGGGCGAGATTCGAGATTTGGTCTCACATTTGAAACATCGCGGTATCGGGGTTTTGATCACCGACCATAATGTCCGTGAAACCCTTGAAATCATTGATCGCGCCTACATCATGCACGAAGGACAGGTGCTGATGGAGGGGGGCCCGCACGAAGTTGTGGCTCATGAAGATGTGCGTCGTGTCTACCTGGGTGAAAGATTTTCGCTGTAAGCTGCGTGGCATGACAATTGCTGAGTACGCTTCTTGCTTCAAGACGCCGCCTGATCCTGAGCGATCAGGGTTCGGTATGCCGCGGGTGGCCGGCTGATGGCGATCGGTCCGCGCCTGGATCTGCGGCAATCGCAGACGCTGGTGATGACGCCGCAGCTGCGGCAGGCGATCCAGTTGCTGCAATTCTCCAATCTCGAAGCGGCGGCTTTCGTCGAGGAGGAGCTGGAGCGCAATCCGCTGCTGGAGCGCGACGAGCGCGATGACCTGCCGGGGCTTGAGCGGCCGGCGCTGGACCAGGTGGCGATCCCGGCAGCACCTGGCGGGGATTCCGCAACCGCCGCCGAGTCCGGGCAGTTGCCGAGTGCCGACGCGGCGCCGCTGGAGATCGACGACAGCAACAGCTACGACCCCGGCGGTGCCGGTGACGGGGTTCGCACCGGTGCGGGGGGTAATTCGGCGTTCGACGATGACGAGCGCGGGATGGACGACCTGGCCAATGGCGGGCCAACGCTGCGCGAGCATCTGGGCGAGCAGATGCGGCTGAGTTTTCACGATCCGGCGGACCGGCTGATCGGGGCCTATCTGATCGCGCTGCTGGAGCCGTCCGGGCGGCTGTCGGCCACGCCGCAGGCGCTCGCATCGGCGATGGGCGCCACGCTTGAGCGGGTTGAGGCGGTGCGGGCGCGGATGATGCGCTTCGAGCCGACGGGGATGTTCGCGACTTCGCTGGCCGAGTGCCTGGCGGTGCAGCTGGCGGAGAAGAACCGGCTGGACCCGGCGATGCAGACGTTGCTGGACAATCTGGAACTGTTGGGGCGGCGGGACCACAAGCGGCTGATGGCGGTCTGCGAGGTGGATGCGGCGGACCTGTCGGACATGATCGGCGAGATCCGGGCGCTGGACCCCAAGCCGGGGGCGACATGGGACGCGACGCCGCCGCTGCCGGTGGTGCCGGACATCCTGATGCGGCGGGCGCCGGATGGCGGCTGGCTGCTGGAGCTCAATCCCGAGACGATGCCGCGGGTGCTGGTGAACCAGAGCTTCACGGCGCAGGTGCTGTCCAACGCCAAGAAAGATGACCGGGCGTTTGTCAACGATCGGCTGCAGACCGCGACCTGGCTGGTGAAATCGTTGCAGCAGCGGGCGCAGACGATCCTGAAGGTAGCATCCGAGATCGTGCGGCGGCAGGATGCGTTCTTCCGGCTGGGCGTGGCACATCTGCGGCCGCTGATCCTGCGCGATGTGGCCGAGGCAACCGAACTGCACGAGAGTACTGTCAGTCGGGTGACCAGCAACAAGTACATGGCCACGCCACGCGGAACCTATGAGCTCAAATACTTCTTCACCACGGCGATCAATGCCACCGGGGGTGGGGAAACCCACAGCGCGGAGTCGATAAGGTATCGAATCAACTCCATGATCGATGCTGAATCCGTCGACGATATCCTGTCGGATGACGCGATCGTGGCGGTGCTGCGTCGGGAAGGCGTGGACATTGCGCGCCGGACCGTGGCCAAATACCGCGATGCGCTGCGCATCCCGAGTTCGGTGCAGCGCAAACGGGAAAAGGCCGTGCTGGCCTGAGCCGATCCCGGCGCAAAGCCGGGGGAAAGCGCGGGTCGGGCCGAGCGGCGATCCCGAACCAACGGGTGCTAGGAAACGCTATGCAGATCACCGTATCGGGCAAGCAGGTGGAACTGTCGGACGCATTGAGGACGCGGGTGTCCTCGGCGCTGGACACGATCGCCGGCAAGTATTTCGACCACGCGCTGGAAGCCCAGGTCACGTTCAGCCGGGCGCGCAGCTTCTTCACCTGCGACATCAACGTGCATGCCGGGCCCGGGCTGACGCTGCGCGGCGAGGGCGAGGCGGCGGATGCCAATGCGGCGTTCGATGACGCGGCCGAGCATATCGCCAAGCGGCTGCGACGATACCGGCGGCGGGTGAACGACCATGCGCGCGACCAGGCCAATCGCGAGCGCCCGCAGGCGGCGCGGCAGTACACGCTGCGCCAGGAAGAGGACGAGGCGCCGGCGACCGGCGACGTCAAGGCGGCGACCTATGCCACCGTGGTGGCCGAGGTTCCCACCGAGATCGCCACGCTGACGGTCAGCGACGCGGTGATGCGCATGGATCTGGCGGATCAGCCGGTGCTGATGTTCCGCAACAGCACGACCGGGGTGCTGAACGTGGTGTATCGGCGCAGCGACGGGCATGTTGGCTGGATCGATCCGGCAAGCGTGGTATAGTTACGATAACGTAACAAATAGGGTGCGGATAGCCAGCGTCGCCTGATGCTGTTTTTTGCGAGTGGCGGCGCGCGGGCGGTACGGCGCGGGCGGTGGCTGGGGCGGCTCTGACCTGGGGCGCGATGGCGCGCCCGGGCGAAGCCGGCGGGGCGGTGCGACGGGCGCGGGGCAGGGTTTGCCTGCGCCCGGGCAGATTTGTGGTGCGAGCGCGCATGTGCGGCGGCGTGCCGGCGCGCGGGCGGGGATTTCGGGGCAAAGGGGGCGCGGCGCCGCCGGGCGCACGCCGCGGGCAGGTCGCCGGACTGCCACAGCAGGACCATCTCCTCCAGCCGGGCGAACAGGCGCACCAGGCAGGCCACAATGAGGGCGTACACCGACTCGGGGACCCAGCAGGGCGCAATGGCGTCCTGGGCGGCGCGGCGCAAGGCGGCGCACTGGTCGGAGAGGGGGGAGGGATTTGCTTTCATTCATGTATAATAACTAACTTAAATAGGAAAAGCTGGGGGAAATAGGAAGGAAAATGAGAAAAGCGAGTCTTTTTTTTGTGAACAAAAAGAAGCAAAAAAACATTATCCGTTTGCTTCAGCGGAGAATACGGGGGGCATAGGGGCGCTGGAGGCAGTTACGGTGCCCGACACGAAGAGTCACGGCGCCGCCATAGGCAATGAAAAAAGTTTTTTTGCTTCTTTTTGTTCACAAAAAGAATACTCTTCCCTTCCCTACTCCTTCTTGACCTTCGGCGGCAAAGCCAACGCCAGCGAGAGTTCCTTCAACCGTGCCGGTGGCACCTCGGCGGGTGCGCCCATCATCAGGTCTTCGCCTTGTTGGTTGAGCGGGAACAGGATGACTTCACGGATGTTGGGCTCATCGGCCAGCAGCATCACGATACGATCGATGCCGGGGGCGGAGCCGCCGTGTGGGGGGGCGCCGTAGCGGAAGGCGTTGAGCATGCCGCCGAAGCGGGATTCGACGTCGGCCTGGGTGTAGCCGGCGATTTCGAAGGCCTTGATCATGATGTCCGGGCGGTGGTTGCGGATGGCGCCGGAGGACAGCTCGATGCCGTTGCAGACGATGTCGTACTGGTAGGCCTTGATGGTCCGGGGGTCCTGGGTCAGCAGGGCGTCCATCTCGCCTTGGGGCATGCTGAACGGGTTGTGGCTGAAGTCGATCTGCCTGGTTTCTTCGTTCAGCTCGTACATCGGGAAGTCGGTGATCCAGCAGAAGCGGAATTCTCCGGACGCGATCAGGTTGAGCTCGTGGCCGAGCTTGGTGCGGACCAGGCCGGAGAACTTGGGGGCCTCGTCCTTCTTGCCGGCGGCGAAGAAGACGCTGTCGCCGGGTTGCAGGCCGCAGGCGAGGCGGATGGCTTCGGCGCGGTCGGGTTCGAGGTTGCGGGCGATCGGGCCTTTGGGGCCGTCGGCGTCGAACTGGATGTAGCCGAGGCCGCCTTGGCCTTCGCTGCGCGCCCATTCGTTCAGCTTGTCGAAGAAGCTGCGTGGGTTGGCGGCGGTGTGCGGTGCGGGGATGGCGCGGACGATGCCGCCGGAGGCGGCGTTCTTGGCGAAGAGGCCGAAGCCGGAGCCGGCGAAATGCGCGGTGACGTCGGCGATCTCGATCGGGTTGCGCAAATCGGGCTTGTCGGAGCCGTATTTGAGCATTGAGGTGTCGTAGGGGATGCGTACGAAGGGCGGCTTGGTGACCGCGCGGCCCTGGGCGAATTCCTCGAAGACGCCGGCGATGACGGGTTCGATGGTGTTGAAGACGTCCTCTTGGGTCACGTAGCTCATCTCGAAATCGAGCTGGTAGAACTCGCCGGGCGAGCGGTCGGCGCGGCTGGCTTCGTCGCGGAAGCAGGGCGCGATCTGGAAGTAGCGGTCGAAGCCGGCGACCATGGCGAGCTGCTTGAACTGCTGCGGCGCCTGGGGCAGGGCGTAGAACTTGCCGGGATGGTTGCGGGCGGGGACGAGGAAGTCGCGCGCACCCTCGGGGCTGGAGGCGGTCAGGATCGGGGTCTGGAACTCGGTGAAGCCGCTTTCGATCATGCGGCGGCGGATGGAGGCGATGACGCCCGCCCGCAGCATGATGTTGCGGTGCATCTTCTCGCGGCGCAGGTCGATGAAGCGGTATTTCAGGCGCAGCTCGTCGGGGTATTTCTCCTCGCCGGCGACCTGGAGCGGCAGGACTTCGGCGGCGGACTGGACGGCGAGGGTTTCGGCGCGCAGCTCGATCTCGCCGGTGGGCAGGCGGGGGTTGATGGTGCTGCGCTCGCGCAGGACGACGGCGCCGGTGACGGTGACGACGCTTTCCGGGCGCAGCTTGTCGATGGTCTCGAACGGGGCGGTGCCGGCGGCGAAGACGATCTGGGTCAGGCCGTAATGGTCGCGCAGATCGACGAAGAGCAGGCCGCCGTGGTCGCGCTTGGAATGCACCCAGCCGGAGAGGCGCGCGGGCTGGCCGGCGTCAGTGGCGCGGAGGGCGCCGCAAGTGTGGGTGCGGTATGCGTGCATGGGGCGAGTTCCATCTAGAGAGCGGGCGCAGACATGCCATGGGGTTGGGGGGAGTCAAGGGCTGCGGTGGGGTGGGACAGGCGAATCGCTTGAACGTCATGCGTTCCCTCTGAGCACTGTCTCCAGGTAATCGACGTTCCACCCGGCCTTCTTGCGGCGGTTTTTGAAGCTTGTGGTGGGTCTGGCGGCAGACAGCAGGTTCAGCGCGGTGTGTCGAACGATTG
>CAXNGD010000187.1:0-5839 GCA_964201575.1 Acetobacterales bacterium
CATTCGCCTGGCTTGGTCGGTGCCGGCGCCTTGCCAAGGATTTCGAGAACAAGACACGAAACGCCTTGTCGTTCCTCAAGCTCGCGTCAATCCGGCTCATGACCAGGAGATTATCTAATCATTGAGGTAGTTCCCGGACGGACTCTCAGCCCCAATGATCGGCGTCGTGCTCCAAATACTCGCGGCGTCCGCGCGGCATGGCGGCGTCCTGCTGGGCTGTGCCGTCTTCGGCGGCGTCCTCATCCCCCCGCTCGCGGACCTGCTGCATCCCTTCGTCACGCCCAGCGTCATCGGCATGATGACCCTGGTGCTGCTGCGCGTGGACATCCAAGCCGCCCTCGCCCATCTCCGCCCGCGCCTCGCCGTCATCATCGCCGCCCACGCCCTCGCCGCCCCGCTCCTCGCCTGGACCATCATCGCCCCGCTCGGCCTCGAACCAGGCATCGCCGCCGGCATCATCATCGCCGCCACCGGATGCGCCGCCACCACCGGCCCCGCCTTCGCCCGCCTCCTCGGCCTGGACGCCGAACTCGCCCTGCTGGTCGTCCTGGCCACCACCCTGCTCCTGCCGCTCACCGCGCCCCCAATGATCTTCGCGCTGATCGGCCTCGACCTCGCCCTCTCCCTCCCCGCCTTCGCCTCCCGCCTCGCCCTGATCGTCGGCCTGCCCTTCCTCCTCGCTTTGGCCATCCGCCGCTGGGCCGGCCCCGCCCGCCTCACCCCTCTCGGCCCCGCGATCGACGGCGCCGTCGTCTGGCTCGTCATGCTCTTCGGCTTCGGCGTGATGAAGGGCCTGACCACCCGCCTGCTGGACGACCCCGCCTGGGTCCTCAAGGCCACCCTGGCCGCCTTCGCCGTCAATTTCGGCCTGAACCTGGCAACCACCCTGGCGCTGGCCGCCCCCCTCGGCTGGCGCCTGGCCGCCACCGCCGGACTGCTCGGCGGCAACCGAAACATGGCGCTCTACCTCGCCATCCTGCCCGCCGCCGCAGACCCCCGCCTGGCCCTGTTCTTCGCCCCGTGCCAGTTCCCGCTCTTCCTCAGCCCCTTTCTGCTGCGGGCCTTCATCCGCTGGCAAAGACAAGGGTAGGCAAGCGCTTCTTTTTGAAAAAAGAAGCAAAAACTTTCATCCATGGGCGCCGTGCTTGCCGTCTTATGCCCGGCGAGGTCACCATGCTTCCAACCACAAACCGGGAGGAACCAAGATGACCGAACCTTACAGCGCCATCTTCTACAAGGTCGAAGACCGCATTGCGCGCATCACCCTCAACGCGCCCGAAAAGCGCAACGCCCTCTCCTTGCGCATGCGTGACGAAATTGTCCACGCCCTGCGCACCGCCGAAGCCGACGACACCGTCTCCCTCGTCCTGATGGACGGCGCCGGCCCCTCCTTCTGCTCCGGATACGACATGACCGGCGGCCGCGATTACCCCAAGGAAGGCTGGGTCCGCTCGCCGCATTTCGACAGCTGGACGGACCAGTTCGCCCGCTCCTGCCTGCGCGACTGGATGACCATCTGGGACCTGATGAAACCCGTCATCGCCAAGGTCCACGGCCACTGCATCGCCGGCGGCACCGAAATCATGTCCATGGCCGATATCGCCTTCGTCGCCGATGACGCCCGCATCGGATACCCCCCCATGCGCGGCATGACCACGCCGGACACGCTGTACTTCCCCTGGAAAATGTCGATGGCCCAGGCCAAATACCTCCAGCTCACCGGCAATTCGATCACCGGCAAGGAAGCCGCCGAAATGGGCTGGGTCGCCAAAAGCTTCCCCGCCGAGGAACTGGAAGCCGAAACCATGCGCGAACTCCGCGCCATGGCCCAGATCGCCCCGGACCTCCTCTCCGCCAACAAACAATCCCTGAACCAAACCTACGAAATCCAAGGCTTCCGAACCGCCATGAACACCGGCTGGCAATGGCACGCCCTGTCCAGCCGCCTGCGCCCCGGCGCCGGAGACTGGGCCGCCAAAATGCAGGAAGGCGGCATCCGCCACGCCATCGAATGGCGCGACGGCCCGGCCCGCAAAGAAGGCTTCCGCTAAACCAAAGCACCCGCCCCGGCCATCAGGTCGGGGCGGGAACGCCTCATGACAGCAAGCCTTCTTTTTGTGAACAAAAAGAAGCAAAAAAACTTCATCCACTTTATCTTCTCTCCCCCTGTCCTCCACGGGGGGAGCCGGAGGGGGGCACTTAACGCACTCTGATTTTCAACTCCACTCCATCACTGCGCCACACCCCATCGGATAAAGTTTTTTTGCTTCTTTTTGTTCACAAAAAGAAGATTCTTTCTTTCTCTCAGAAATAAAAAATTTTCTTGCAAAGTCCATCTTGAAATGCTATATAATCTTCATGCAAGGCAATTTGCCCCCTCTGAGCACCCAGCTCGCCCATCTGCGCACCGCCATGGTGGCGCGGGAGAATTGCGCCTTGGTGCCGGCGGCGGTGCATGCCTTGATTGTTGCCTGCCTGACCCGCCTGTTCGACAGCCTGGAGCGGCTGTTTCTGGCCTGGCAATCCGGCCAGCTCCCCCTCCCCGCCCACACGCCCGCGAGCATCCTGCGCCCGAGCCGCGCCAACCGCCGTTCGCGCACGCGCCTGTTCCGCCGCCGCCGCGCCGTCATGCGCCGGAAGTCCCACATCCGCCGCCCGTCACAGCGCTGGCCCGTCCCGCTGCCCGGCGCCACGTCCAGCAAGCCGCCCACACCCAAGCGCGTCCGCGCCCCCGCGCGCGACCCACCGCGACTGCAACCGCCCAAAATGGGCTGCCCGCGGGCGCCTATACGCACGCCTATTTTATTAGGCTATCGTATTAAAATGCTTCACCCCGGCTCGATCGGCATCCGCGCAATCCCGCCCCAGGCGATCGGCGCCCCGGCCTTTTCCGCTGCCGCGGCCGGCGCCAGCGTGCTGTCCCAATCCGCGGCAATGAACCGCCGTCCGTTCACCGCCACCGCCTCATCGGACAACAACCACAGCAGCGGCGGCACCATGATCTCCGGCTGCAGCATCTTGGCGGGATCCCCGGCATTGTCGCCCACCAGCGCGGTGTTGGTCGTCCCGCCGGGCACCAAGACGTTCGAGGTGACCCCCGTCCCCGGCAGATCCGCCGCCAGTACCGCCATCGCCGATTCCGCCGCCGCCTTGGCCGACCCGTAAAGCAGGTGCCCGGCCCGCACCATCGTGCCCAGGCTGGTCGTCACACTGATGATCCGCCCGCTTTTGGCCGCCAGCATGTGCGGCAGAACCGCCCGGGTCATGTTGATCGGCCCGGCCCCGTTGATCGTCATGAACCGCCACCACTGCTCCGGCGTCGTCTCCCAGAAGCGGATCGGATTGTGCCGCTGATCCGCCCGCACCGAGTATTGCCCGATGCCCGCATTGTTGACCAGCACATCGATCCGCCCGAACCGCACCAGCGCCGATGCCACCACCTGCGCAAACGAATCCGCCTGCGCGAAATCCACCGCCACCGTGTTCACCCGCCCCCCCAGCCGCACCGCCAACGCCTCCAACGCCGCCGCATTGCGATCCACCGCCGTGACCTCATGCCCCTCGGCCACCAGCGCCACCGCCATCGCCAGCCCGATCCCGCTCGCCGCCCCGGTGACGATGACGACTTTCTTGTCGGATGCCATTGGTGTTTCCTCCGCATTGTCGTTGTGACAAAGCTGTGCGTCCCGGCGCCGTCTGTCCAGGGGCCGGACCAATGAAGAAAGACCGCGGGATGGTTGATGAAGCGACGCTGAGCCTGTTCCTCGACACGCTGCTGCCGGGCGACGACCTGTTCCCCTCGGCGACGGACTCCGGGATGCTGGCCCTGACCCAAACCCGCCTGGCCGGGCTCATCGAATCCGTCGCCGCGCATGACGGGAGTGTCGCAGCACTGGAAGCCGCCGAGCCCGCCTTGTTCGATGCAGTGCGCAAGATCGCCTACCTGACCTACTACGAACAGCCCGCGGTGATCGCCGCGATCCGTTCGCTTGGCTTCACCTACAACGACTCCCCGCTGCCCGACGGCTACCCGGCCGAGCGCTTCGAGCCCGAAACCGACCTGCCGCGCCACGGCCGCGGGCACTGGATCGCCACCGACCAGGTCACCCGCGTCGACCTGTCCGCCATCACGGAGACCAAGCCATGAGCGCCACCGACCATGCCGACATCCTGGTGATCGGCGCCGGCGCCAGTGGCGCGATCATCAGCCTGGTGCTGGCCGAACGCGGATTGAAAGTGGTGTGCCTGGACCAGGGCGGCTGGACCCCGCCGGCCGAGCATCCGCATTACGCCCAGGACTTCCAGTGGCAGCGCCAGAAGGCCTGGAACCCCGAACCCAGCGCACGACAGGCCGCGTCAGACTATCCCGTGCAGTCCACCCAGTCGCACCCGCTGATGTGGAACGGCGTCGGCGGCTCCACCAACGTCTTCGGCGCCTTGTGGCCGCGCTTCCGGCCGTCGGATTTCCGCAAGGGGGTGGAGCACGGCCTGGCGCCGGACTGGCCGCTGACTTACGAGGACCTCGCCCCGTTCTACGACGCCAGCGACCGTCTGGTCGGCATCAGCGGCCTGGCCGGCGATGCCGGGATGCCGCCGAAGCCCGACTACCCCTGCGGGCCCCTGCCGGCACGGGCAAGCGGACGGGCCATCGCGGCCGGGTTCGAGCGGCTGGGCTGGCACTGGTGGCCGATGCCGGCGGCGATCATCTCGGAGAACTATGACGGTCGGCCGGCCTGCAACGGCTGCGGCAATTGCGGCTCCGGCTGTCCGCGCGGCTCGATGGCCAAGATGTCGCTGTCGCTCTGGCCGCGCGCCCTGGCCGCCGGGGTGGATTTGCGCCCCGGCGCCCGAGTGAAGCGCATCGAGACCGGGCCGGATGGCCGCGCCACCGGCGCCGTCTATATCGACCGCACCGGCACCCGCCGGCAGCAGACCGCCGATATCGTGGTCCTGGCCGGCAATGGCGTCGGCAGTCCGCGGCTGTTGCTGATGTCGGACTCCGCCCGCCACCCGCGCGGCCTGGCCAATGGCAGCGATGCCGTCGGCCGCTACTTGATGCACCACACGCTGGTGGGCGCCACGATCTGGGTGGAGCCGCGCATTGACTCGCATATCGGCAACACCGGTGCGGTGATCAGCAGCGAATTCGCCGAGACCGATGTCTCGCGCGGCTTCGTCAACGGCTTCAACTTCAACGTGGCCCGCGGCGGGGCCGCCGGGGTCAGCACGGTCGGCGCGCATTCCGGACAGGCAGCGCCCTGGGGCCGCGACCACCACGCCTGGTTCCGCCGTCATTTCGGCCATGCCTTCAACGCCTTCACCATCGGCGACGACATTCCCCAGGCCAGCAACCGCATCACCCTGTCCACCAGCGAGCGCGATGGCGACGGGCTGCCGGCGGCGGCGTTGCATTATGTGCCGCATGCGAATGACTGGAAGATGATGGCCTATGGCGCCGACCGACTGCGCGACCTGGCGACATCCGTGGGCGCGTTCGATTTCGCGCTGAACGATTATCGCGATGCCGATGGCACCTATCGGACGCCGGCCTGGCACCTGCTGGGCACCTGCCGGATGGGCAGCGATCCCGCCAGCTCGGTGACCAATAAATGGCACCAGGCATGGGAGGTGGCCAACCTGTTCGTGGTGGACGGCAGCAGCTTTCCCACCGGCGGCGTGGTCAACCCGACCAGCACGGTGTGTGCGCTGGCGCTGCGGGCAGCCACCAATATCGCGGATTGCTTTGCTGAGTTGCGGCGGGGGACGCGGTCGCTCGCGGCATAGAGGGAAGACCTGGGCTCCGCCCAGACCCGCCAGGGGCCAAGCCCCTGGACCTTAA
>CAXNGD010000188.1:0-5793 GCA_964201575.1 Acetobacterales bacterium
GGTCGAGCGCACATTCGCCTGGCTTGGTCGGTGCCGGCGCCTTGCCAAGGATTTCGAGAACAAGACACGAAACGCCTTGTCGTTCCTCAAGCTCGCGTCAATCCGGCTCATGACCAGGAGATTATCTAATCATTGAGGTAGTTCCCGGATGGACTCTTAATGTGTAAAGTTTTTTGCTTCTTTTTGTTCACAAAAAGAAGGCTTTTTCTTGCCTGGCCTCTGCGGGAGTTGTCCGTTTCGGTGCCGACGGTCAGGATGGGCGATGAAACGAGGGCCGACGCATGCGCGCCGGCATTTTGCGATACAGGGAGAACGTCAATGCGTCGTCGCGATATTCTGAAATCCGCCGTGGCTGGGTCGGCCATTTTGGCGGCGCCTTCGATTGTGCAGGCGCAGAACACGCGCACGCTGCGCTTTGTGCCGCATGCCGATCCCGCCTCGCTGGATCCGGTTTGGACGACGGCGGATGTGACGCGCAACGTGTCCCTGGCGGTGTTCGACACGCTGTATGGCGAGGACAAGGGCGGTGCGGCGCATCCGCAGATGGCGGCGGGGGCGACCACTTCGGCGGATGGCAAGACCTGGGAGATCACCCTGCGCGACGGGTTGAAGTTCCATGACGGCACGCCGGTGCTGGCGCGCGATGCGGTGGCGTCGGTGGCGCGGTCGAACAAGCGCAATCCGTTGGGGCAGGCGCTGGCGCTGGCGACGGACGAGATGAGTGCGCCGAACGACAAGACGATCCAGTTTCGGCTCAAGAAGCCATTCGGCCTGTTGCCCAGCGCGCTGACGCAGCACACCACGGCGATCATGCCGGAGCGGATTGCCAAGACCGATGCCAACAGCCAGATGCCCGAGATCGTGGGCAGCGGGCCGTTCCGGTTCAAGACGGATGAGCGCATTCCGGGGGCGCGCATCGTGCTGGAGCGCTTCGCGGATTACGCGCCACGGCCGGCTGGCGGTGCGGACAGCTTCACCGCGGGGCCGAAGGTGGCGCATTTCGACCGGGCGGTGTGGACGATCATGCCGGATCCGGCGACCGCGATGGCGGCGCTGCAGAACAACGAGATCGACTGGTGGGAGAACCCGACGGTTGACCTGATCCCCACGTTGCAGCGCAATCGCAACCTGGTGCTGGAGAACAAGGACCCCGCGGGGTCGATCGGATGTTTGCGGTTCAACCACCTGATGCCGCCGTTCGACAATGTGAAGCTGCGCCAGGCGGTTCAGATGGCGATGAACCAGAAGGATGTGATGGACGCGGTGGCGGGCGCGGTGCCGTCGATGATCCGGGTGCCGGCGGGGATGTTCATCCCGGGCTCACCGCTGGCGAGTGACGAAGGCTTCGACATGGTTCGGGGCTGGGGCAACCTCGAGGCGGCGAAGAAGGCGGTTGTTGAGTCCGGCTACAAGGGCGAGCGGATCGTGGTGCTGTCGGCGACGTCGATCCCGTCGATCTGGCAGATGGCGCAGGTGGCCAACGACACGCTGAAGCGGATCGGGCTGAATATCGATGTGGTGGCGGTGGAGTGGGGCACGGTGGTGCAGCGCCGGGCGAGCCAGGAGACGATCGACAAGGGCGGCTGGAACATCTTCTACACCTATCTCGGGGGTGGCGGGAATTTGTCGCCGGCCGGGATGTCCGCGCAGCGCGGGCATGGCAAGGGGGCGTGGTTCGGCTGGCCGACGATGCCGAAGGTGGAGGAGCTGCGCGATGCCTGGTTCGATGCGCCGAGCTTTGAGGTGCAGAAGGACCTGGTGCGGCAGATGCAGCGGGATATGTGGCAGCAGGTGCCGTATGTGAACCTGGGGAGCTATGTCGGGTTCACGGGGTATCACAGCTATCTGAAGGATATGCGCGACGGGTTTCCGCAGATGTATGGCGTTCGGCGGGTCTGAGGGTTCGGCGTGTTGGGAAGGGGGGCCGGTTGGCCCCCCTTTCTGATTCTAGGGCAGGCGGCTGAGGGATTCGCCGAGGAGGGCGAAGAAGCGGTCTGGGTCCAGGGTGTCGAGCAGGCGGGCGTTGGGGGGGAGGGCGAGGTGGGACCAGCGGTCGATGAGGGTTTGGCCGCGGCCTGGGCCGTTGGTGCAGTCGACGGTGACGTGGGCTTCGCGGTGGGTGAAGGAGTCTGGGGCGAGGAGCCAGGCGATGGCGCAGGAATCGTGCTGGGGGCTGCCGGGCTGGGCGAGGCGTTTGGTTGGCGGGACGGTGGCGAGGATGGCGGCGGCGGCGGCGCGGCAGGTGCCGGGGCCTTTGCCGAGGGCGGCTAGGCGGGCGGGGGTGCAGAGGGCTTGGGAGGTGAGGTCGAGGGTGGCGAGGGTGATGGGGCGGGCGCAGGCCATGACGATGGCCAGGGCCTCGGGGTCTGACCAGGCGTTGAACTCGGCGGCGGGGGTGATGTTGCCCTCGGACCAGGCGCCGGTCATCAGGACGATTTCGGCGACGTTGGCGGCGAGCGCGGGTTCGGTGGCCAGGGCGAGGGCGAGGTTGGTGGCGGGGCCGAGGCCGACCAGGGTCAGGCCGTTTGGGCCGGCTTCGCGGAGAGCGCTGCGGATGGCGTCGGCGGCGAGGCCGGGGGTGGCGGGGGGGCCTTCGGGGAGTTGGACGCCGCCGAGGCCGTTTTCGCCGTGGACGTAGGCGGCGTCTTCGAAGCTGCCGAGGAGGGGGCGGTCGGCGCCGGCGATGACGGGGATTTTCTGGCCGGTGAGGGCGACGAGGGCGCGGGCGTTGCGCAGTGTGTGGGTGAGGCCGACATTGCCGCCGGCGACGGTGACGAGGCGGACGTCCAGGGCGGGGTTACCGAGGGCGTGGAAGAGGGCGATGGCGTCGTCGGTGCCGGGGTCGCAGTCGATCAGTATTTTGCGTGCCATGATGTTGACAGCTTGCGCCGGGATGCTTGGCCGGTGAAGCCCTGTTTCGCGGTGGCACGGCATTTCGTATGGAAGGGCTTGGCCATGACGGGATGCGATGGATGATGCGCCCTGCGCTTTTTGTGTTGCTTGGCCCGCTTGTGTTGCTCGGTCTGTCGGCGTGCGGGCCGAACTACTCGCCCAATACCTATGCCACGACGGCGGTGCAGCAGGCGGCGAAGGTGGAACAGGGGGTGGTGGTGGGGGTGCGGCGCGTGGCGATCGCGGCACAGGGGGCGACGGGGGCGGTGGCTGGGGCGGCGGCGGGCGGGGCGGTGGGCTCGCAGTTACCGGCGGGCGGCGGGGTGGCGGCGACGCTGGGGGCGATTGGGGGGTCGCTGGTGGGCGGGATTTTGGGGAGTGGGGTGGAGAGGGCGACCGGGGAGACGGTGGCGTTCGAGTATATCGTGCGCAAGGCGAACGGGGATTTGGTCTCGGTCACGCAGCATGACGCGGTGGCGTTGGCGCTGGGGACCAAGGTGTTGGTGATTGCGGGCAGCCAGGCGCGGATCGTGGCGGATTATACCGTGCCGGTGGAGGCGCCGGCTGCGGTGCCGTCGCGGGGGGCGACAGAGGAGCCGGAACCGGCGGTCAAGTCGGCTGATCCGTAGGACTAGCCGGCGGCGGCGCGGGCGGTCTTGCGGTGGGGCTTGGCGGCGGGTTTGCCGCCTGGCTTGCCGGCGTAGGGTTTGCCGAAGGCGGGTTTGCCGAAGGGTGGTTTCTTGCCTAAGGGTTTGGAGAAGGGCTTGCCGCCATTCGGCTTGAAGCCGCGCTTGGCGGGCGGCTGGGGTGGTTCGGCGGTGGGCGGCGGTTCAATGATCGGCGTCGGGGCGATCGGGGCTTCGACTGAGGCAGCCTCGGCACGGGGAGCGTGCTGTCGCTGGAAACGCGGGCCGGCGGGGCGGTCCGAGGAGCGACCGGGGGGGCTGCCGGCGGGGCGGTCCGGGGCGGTGGGGCTGATGGTCAGGTCGTCCAGGTCGGCCTTGGCGATGGCAGACAGGAAGCCCTCGACGGCGCCGGCGACCAGTTCGAACTTGGTCTCGCGGTCGAAGATGCGGATGGCGCCGATGTCCTTGCGCGTCACGTCGCCGAGGCGGCAGATCAGCGGCAGCAGCCATTTCGGGTCGGCGTTCTTGGTGCGGCCGACATTGAGGCGGAACCACTGGGTGGGGCCGATATCGGCGCGTGGGGCGGGCTCGGCCTGGCTGGTGATTTCGGCGGGGGCGGGCATGCGGGCGCGGTGCAGGCGCAACAGGGCCAGGGCGACGGCGTCCGGGCCGTGGGCGGCGAGGAGGGCGGTGGCTTGCTCGGCTTCGTCGGCCAGTGCGGGCGCAGTGAGGACGGCGTCCTGTTCCAGGCGGGCGCGGTCGGCGGCGCGGATGGCGGCGGCGTCCGGGGGGGACATCCAGCGGGCGGAGACCTTGGCAATCATCAGCAGTTGTTCGGCGCGGCGGCGGACGCGTGGCAGGACCATCAGGGCACAGACGCCCTTGCGGCCGGCGCGGCCGGTGCGGCCGCTGCGGTGGAGCAGGGCCTCGGCGCCGTTCGGCAGGTCGAAATGCACCACCAGGTCGAGTTCCGGCAGGTCGAGGCCGCGGGCGGCGACGTCGGTGGCGACGCAGACCGAGGCGCGGCCGTCGCGCAGGGCGGCGAGCGCGTGGGTGCGGTCGGTCTGGCTGAGTTCGCCGGACAGGGCGACGGCGGCGAAGCCGTGGCCGTCGAGGCGGGCATGGAGCGCGCGCACGCCGTCGCGGGTGGCGCAGAAGACCAGGGCGGCGCGGCTGTCCGAGGCGCGCAGGACGTTGACCAGGGCGCCGAATTCCTCGCCTGGCGCGGCGCGGATGGCGCGGTATTCGATGTCCTCGTGCGGGCGGGACTTGTCGACGGTGTCGATACGCAGGGCGTTGTTCTGGTATTTGCGGGCCAGCGAGGCGATGGCGTGGGCGATGGTGGCGCTGAACAGCAGGGTGCGGCGGGTGGCCGGGGCGGCTTCGAGGATGAAGCCGAGATCCTCGGAGAAGCCGAGGTCGAGCATCTCGTCGGCTTCGTCGAGCACGGCGACCTTGATGGCGGAGAGGTCGAGCTGGTTGCGCTGGATGTGGTCCTTGAGCCGGCCGGGGGTGCCGACGACGATGTGGCAGCCATTCTGCAGCTTGCGGGCTTCGGCCCGGGCATCCATGCCGCCGACGCAGGCGACGACGCGGGCGCCGGCCTGGGCATAGAGCCATTCCAGCTCGCCCTGGACCTGCATGGCCAGTTCTCGCGTGGGGGCGATCACCAGGGCCAGCGGGGCGCCGGGGTCCCCTGCCCGCTCGGCCTCGCCCAGCAGGTCCGGCGCGAAGGCGACGCCATAGGCGACGGTCTTGCCCGAGCCGGTGCGGGCGGAGACCAGGAGGTCGCGGCCATCGGCCTCGGTGGCCAGCACCGCGGCCTGGACCTCGGTCGGCTCGACGTAGCCGCGGACCTGGAGCGCGCGCTCGAGCGCCGCATTGAGGCGGGGAAACGGCATGGGCGGGAAATCCGGGCATCGCGCCGTGGGCGGGGCGCCCGGGCGGAGGGGAGTGAGGTAGCGCATGGCGCCGATGCTGCACCACAGCAATCGGCGCGGGGCTGGGGCGCGCCGGGGGGAAGGAAGGGTGTTCTTTTTTGAAAAAAAGAACCAAAAAACTTCTATCCGCTTGGGCTCGGCCTCTCCGGCTGGCAAACGGATGAAAGTCTTTTTGCTTCGGCGGAGTCAAGTTTGGGAGCGAACGCCGCCGGGGGGCGTGTTTCCTGCCGCGGCTGCGGCAGCGAGAAGGCTGGCAAATTGCTCGCCTGGAGTGGCGTAGTCGAGCGTTTTCCTGGGGCGGTCGTTGAGGCTGGCGGCCACCATGTCGAGGTCGT
>CAXNGD010000189.1:0-5780 GCA_964201575.1 Acetobacterales bacterium
TTGGCGCAGCAACTTGCCCACGCTGCGCTCATGCAGCGTCACCGAGAAGCGGCGGATGATTTGTTCGCGCAGATCGACGCAGCGCCAGCGCACAACCCCAGCTACGACGCCATCGTCCAAGCATGCAAAGACGCATGGAACTTCCTCGCGGAAGACCCAATGCGGATCGCATCCATCGGACATAGGCAGTGGGCGTGTGTCAGAAGCTAGGGCGGTTGGTATTATTCATCGCTGGCGCTGCACTACCTGGAATCACTCGATGGCATGATGGCGGCGGTCCATGCCGCCCTGGCCCCGGGCGGGCATTTCGTGTTCTCCGTCGAACACCCGATCTACACCGCTCCCAGCCAACCCGGCTTTGTCACCGCCGAGGATGGCCGCCGCGTGTGGCCATTGGACGGCTATCTGATCGAAGGCCGCCGCATCACAAACTGGTTCGCCCCGGGCGTGGTCAAGCACCACCGCACCATCGGCACCTATGTGACCGCCCTGCTATCCGCCGGCTTCACCCTGGCAGCACTCCAGGAGTGGGGCCCCAGCGACGCCCAACTCGCCGAACACCCCGGCTGGGTCGATGAACGCCAGCGTCCGCCCTTCCTGCTGGTGGCCGCCCGGCGCGGATGATTGTGCTTCACGTGGAACAATATTGCCGAGTCGTGCAAAACGACTCGGCGAACCCACAGGGAGTCAAGAGGATATGAACAATCCCTTAACACCGCGCTGAAGCCGAAACCCTCCGACTCGTGTCAAGTCCCCCCTGCGACCGCACCGCGCGGGCTCAAACGATCCGCGTCGCATGCCCGGCCCAGTACCGCTCGCGCAACACCCGCTTGTACAGCTTGCCCGTCGGCAGCCGCGGCAGTTCCGCCTCGAAATCGATCGAGCGTGGCACCTTCTGCCGCGCCAGGTGCCGACCGCAATGCGCGATCAGCTCGGCGGCAACCTCCGGCCCCTCCGCCACCCCGCCCACCAGCTGCACCACCGCCTTCACCTCCTCGCCCAGATCGACATTCGGCACGCCGAACACCGCGGCGTCCTGGACCCAGGGGTGGGAGATCAGCAGATCCTCGCATTCCTGCGGATAGATGTTCACGCCGCCGGAAATGATCATGAAGCTGGCGCGGTCGGTCAGGTACAGATAGCCGTCGGCATCGACATAGCCGACATCCCCGGCCGTCCCCATGCTGCCATCGTCGGACAACACCGCGGCGGTGCGAGGTTTGTCGTTATAGTATTCGAAGTCATAGGCCAGCTTGAACCACACCGTGCCGATCTCCCCAGGCGGCACCTCGTTCATATCGGGGTCGAGGATGCGCAACTCGCCCATCAGCACCCGCCCGACCGTGCCGCGATGCGCCAGCCATTCCGGCGTCGTGCACGCAGTGAACCCCATCCCCTCCGTCATCCCGTAGTACTCGTAGATGATCGGCCCCCACCATTGGATCATCGCCTCCTTCACCAGCGGCGGACAGGGTGCGGCGGCGTGGATGGCAATCTCCAATGACGACAGGTCATGCCGCCCCCGCACCTCTGCCGGCAGCTTCAGCATGCGCGAGAACATCGTCGGCACAAGCTGGGTATGGGTGACGCGATACTGCTCCACCAGCCGCAGAAAGACTTCGGGATCGAAACGCTCCATCACCACCACCGTGCCGCCCTGGCGCAAGGTGAGGTTCACGCCGAGATGCGGCGCCGCATGATACAGCGGCGCCGGCGACAGATAGGTCATGCCCCTCCGGAACCCCCACAGCTGGGCGATCCCGGCAAACATCGGCAGCGGCTCGGCGGGCGGCTGGTCGGGCAGGGGCCGCAACACTCCCTTCGGTCGCCCGGTGGTGCCGGACGAATACAGCATCGCCGTGCCCAGCGCCTCATCACCAACTGGCGTGGCCGGATACGCGGCACAGGCCTCGTCCAGGTTGCGCACCCGCCCGCCATCCCCGGGACCATCCACCACCAGGCACAGCGTAATTGCCGGGCACTGCGCCATCGCCGCCAGCGCCACCTCCCGCTTGGCCTGCGACGTGATCAACAGCCGTGACTCACTATTCTCCAGGATATAGGCCGCCTCGTCCGCCGTCAGGAACGAGTTGATGCAGGTGTAGTATAGCCCCGCCCGCTCAGCCGCCAGGCAACACGCAAGATACTGCGACGTGTTCTCCATGAAGATCGAGATGTGGTCGAGCCGCTTCAGCCCCTGCGCCCGCAACAGATGCGCCAGCCGGTTGCTGCGCGCTTCCAGCATGGCATAGGTGATGACCTCGCCCGAGCCGGCCATGATTACCGCCGGCTGGTCCGCGCGTGCATGGGCGCCAGGGTACACGGCGCATCCTCCCGGTTTTTATGCCGAGAGTGTGTCCCGGCGCCCAGTGCCCGCGCAAGCCCGATATCAGTCCCGGTTCGCCCGCGCCAATACCGCATTGGCCATGACCTCAACCCCCGCGGCGCAATGCTCGGGCTCGGACCATTCCTTCTCGCTATGCGACCACCCATCGCGGCACGGCACGAAGATCAGCTCGGTCGGGCAAAGCTTGACCATGTTGAACGCATCATGCCCCGGCCGCGTGCGCATGCGGGTGCAGGAATAGCCGAGATCCGCAGCAGCATTCTCGGTCAGCTGGATCATCCCCTCGTCAAAATGGAATGGCAAGCGCTGCCGCTTGACCAGCGTGTTGAAAACCAGCCCGGTCTCCGCCGCGATCCGCACCTCGGCCGCCTCGATCTCGCGCAGCATCGCTGCCGCGCCATCCTCGTCGGGATGGATGATGCCGTAGCTGAACGTCGCCCGATGCGGGATGTTGATCCGGTTATTCGGCCAGCAATCCATCACCACCGCGCTGGCCGACCCCGCCGGCGCGTAAGCAATGCCCACCCGGTCGATCGCGTCGATCAGCTCGGCCGCCCCCACCAGGGCATTGCGCCGCCGCATCATCGGCATCGACTGGATATGCGCGTTCTCGCCCAGCACCTCCATATCGGCGAACACCGAATAATGGCTGTGCGTGACAGCGCCGATGACGATCCCGGCTTCCTCCAGGAGCTGCCCCTGCTCGATATGCAGCTCGAAATAGGCATCCACAGGCCGGCCGCCCACCGGCGCCGCGCCATCATAGCGGATGCGCTTCAGCTCATCGCCAAAGCGCAGCCCCTGCCGATCCACCGAGGCATGCGCCTCCGTCAGCGACACCGTCCCGGCAAACACCGCCGAGCCCATCAACCCCGGCGAAAACCGCGCGCCCTCCTCGTTGGTCCAGTTCACCACCTCCAGCGCCCGCTTCGTCACAATCCCAGCCTCGGCAATGCTGCGCACCGCTTCCAGCGCCCCCAGTACCCCCAGCGGCCCATCGAACTTCCCGCCCGGCGACTGGCTGTCCAGATGACTGCCCAGCATCACCGGCGCCAGGCTGGGGTCGCTGCCCTCGCGCCGCGCGAACATGTTGCCCATCGCATCCACGCTCAGCGCCAGCCCGGCCTCCCGGCACCAATGCCCGAACAGTCCGCGCACATCGCGATCCCCATCCGTCAGCGCCATGCGGTCGACACCGCCATGGGCCAGCTCGGCAATCGAGCCCGACGCCATCAGATCCGACCAAAGACGCTTGGAGTTCACACGAAGCGGAGCCATGGCAGATGATCCCTTCTTTGTTGCGGTGCACAACTGTGACCCCAGGAACCGAACAGCTCAAGTCCCTCAGCATGAATCAGAAACAATTTTTTGCTGTTTTTTGTTCACAAAAAGAAGACCCTTCCCTTCGCCCCCTCCGCCACGCTCGCCACCCCCCGCTTCCCCTCGGCGCAGGCTTGTCTACAATGCCCCGAACGCGCACACTGGCCCCGCGCGGTGGCACCTGAAGGTGCCTTCGACAACGCAACACGAAACATGGGTATGGAAACAGGATGAGCATCAAGGGAAAGGCCTATATCGCGGGAGCTTTCGAGCACCCGACGCGCAAGGCACCTGACAAATCGGTCTTCCAGCTTCATGCCGAGTGCGCCGCGGGCGCCCTGGCTGATGCCGGCCTGACCAAGGACGATGTCGACGGCTATTTCTGCGCCGGCGACGCCGCCGGCATGGGCCCGATCAACATCGCCGACTACATGAACCTGCGCTTGCGTTATCTCGACAGCACCGATGTCGGCGGCACGTCGTATATCGGCGCCGTCGGTCACGCGGCCGCCGCGATCCACGCCGGCAAGTGCAACGTCGCGCTGATCACCCTGTCGGGCCGTCCGCGCTCCGAAGGTGTCCAGACCGGCACCGGCCAGCGGCCAGGGAACCCCCAGGTCGGTGACAGCCCGTGGGAGACCCATTTCTCCCCGGCCACCACCAACGTCTACGGCATGGTCGCCGCGCGCCACATGCATGAATACGGCACCACCAGCGAACAGCTCGCCTGGATCAAGGTCGCCGCCTCGCACCACGCCCAGTGGAACGAGCACGCCATGCTGCGCAACGTGGTGACGGTCGAGGAAGTGGTGAACTCCCCGATGGTCTCCACCCCGCTGCACCGCCTGGATTGCTGCGTCATCTCCGATGGCGGCGGCGCCCTCCTCGTGGTCAAGCCGGAGATCGCCCGCTCGCTGAAGCGTCCCCTGGTCAAGGTCATGGGCCATGGCGAAAGCTGGAAAGGCCAGATGGGCGGCGACGTCGATCTCTCCTACTCCGGTGCCCGCTGGTCCGGTGCGGCCGCTTTCGCCGAATCCGGCGTGAAGCATGCCGACATCAAATACGCCTCGATCTACGACAGCTTCACCATCACCGTGCTGATGCAGTTGGAAGATCTCGGCTTCTGCGAGAAGGGCATGGGCGGCAAGTTCGTCGCCGATGGCAACCTGATCTCCGGCGTCGGCAAGCTGCCGTTCAACACCGATGGCGGCGGCCTGTGCAACAACCACCCGGCCAACCGCGGCGGCATCACCAAGGTGATCGAAGCCGTGCGCCAGCTGCGTGGCGAAGCCCATCCGAAGGTCCAGGTCGCGAATTGCGACGTGGCCCTCGCCCATGGCACTGGCGGCCTTCTCGGCAGCCGCCATGGTTCCTCGACCCTTATCCTCGAGCGGGAGTAATCAACCATGGCTATCATGGAAGACCGCAAGATGCCGCCGAACTGCACCAACCCCGAGAGCGACGCGTTTTACGCCGCCGCCGAGGAAGGTAAGTTCATGATCCGCCGCTGCAAGTCCTGCAAGAAGGCGCATTGGTATCCCCGCGCCGTCTGCCCGTTCTGCTTCGGCGAAACCGAGTGGGAACAGGCCTCCGGCGAGGGCACCATCTACAGCTTCTCGACGATGCTGCGCTCCAACTTCACCATGGCCTACGTGACGCTGAAGGAGGGCCCGACCATGATGACCAACATCGTCAAGGCCGACCCCGAACAGCTGAAGATCGGCGGCAAGGTGAAAGTCGTCTTCGTGCAAACCGACGCCAACAAGGTTCCCTGCTTCGAACCCGCCTGACGTCGCTCGCCTGAACTGACTGGACCGGGGCATCCGCAGGGGTGCCCCGGTTTCGTTTGTCCACGTGGCCCGAAGCCAGGCAGAAGGAATCTTCTTTTTCTAAAGAAAAAGAAGCAAAAAGATTTTCATCCATTTGCACCCGGCCTCCCCGGGAAAGTCGTGCGCCAATCGGACAAAGTTTTTCGCTCTTATGTTGAACTCTGTTGATACGGCCCCAAGCCTGCTGCTGCCCTGATCCATGCCTCTGGGGAGGCGGCGTTTGCGAACGCTTCGATGGTTCGTCGCCAGCTAAGGTAGTTGGGCAGGTTGTCGGTGGCGACGCC
>CAXNGD010000190.1:0-5743 GCA_964201575.1 Acetobacterales bacterium
GATACCTCGGCAACTACCTCAACTGGTTCCACCTCGCCACACTCAACCCAAACCCCAACAGCCGAGCCTGTCTCAGCGCAGCTCTCGGGCATAATCAGGCCGGAATAGCCCATGCATAGAGAGTGAGAACAGAGCCAAAAACTTTCATTTCTCGGTGCCGCGCTCAAGTCGCCCCCCGGATGATCGCCAGAGGATCGGTCCGCGCCGCCTTGTGCGCCGGAATCCACGCCGCCACCGTCGCCGAGCTAAGCGCGATCGCCGCCGCGAGCCCGTAGGTGAACGGCGACTTCGCCACGATCAGCGTACCTCCCGTCCCGCCCTCCGCGCTGACTCCCGGCGCGGAGACGGTCTCGATCAGCGCCGAGCCGCCCCAGCCCAGCAGCCACCCCACGGCAACCCCGAGGAGCCCCACGGTCAGGCCCTCGATGACGAAGGTGAGCACGATGCCGCCCCGCGTCATCCCAATCGAACGCATTATCGCGATGTCGCGCGCCTTCTCGCTGACCACGATGGAGATGATGTTGAAGATGCCGAACCCCGCCACCAACAGGATCGCCCCGGTGCTGCCATAGATGATCACGTTCTGCAGCACAAAGACCTCCAGGATCGCCGCGAAGGTCTCCTCCCAAGGTGCGGATTTGTAGCCCCAGCGCCCCTCGGCCAGTGCCGCGATCTCGCGCGAGCGTTCGATGTCGTCCAGCCGGATATGGATCTCGTTGATCACCCGTGGCCGCGCCTGCATCGATTGCTGGCGGTTCAGCGCCACGAAGACCTGGCCTCTGTCGAGTTGCTCCAGCCCAGTGTGGAAGATGCCGACGATGCGCAGTACGCTCTCGCCGCCCGCCGCGGTGGCAACGCTGATCGTGTCGCCCAGCGCCGCCCCCATCGTGCGCGCCAGGTCCCGCCCCATCACCACTCCGTCCGGCCGCGCGCCCAGCGCCTCGAGGCTGCCATGGGTCATGTCCTTGTGCAGCGTCGTCACCTGCATCTCGCGCACCGGGTCGATGCCCACCGCCGCCACCGCATAGTCGCGCCCGGCCCGGCGCAGCAGCATCTGCCCGCGCAGCGTCGGCGCCACGGCAACCCCGGGAATGGCACCTAGCGCCTCCATGATCTCCACCGCATTGGCGATCCCGCGCACCGGGTCGCGCGGCAGGATGCGGCTCACCACGGTGGCGGCATCGGGATACAGCATCATCAACGGCTGCGGCGCCGGTCGGCGGACCTCGTCGGTGATCGTCACATGCGGGTTGCTGTCGATCATCTTGCTGCGGAAGAACGCCTGGAACCCGCCCATCAGCCCGGTGACGGCGATGAACACCCCCACCCCCAACGCCACCCCCAGTACCGAGACGGTGGTCTGCCGGCGCCGCCCGCGCAGATGCGCGATCGCGATCGATATTGCCAGCATCATGCCGCCCGCCCCACCTTCGGCACCTGTCCCGCCATCAGCGCGCCACCAGCACGGGATCGCCATCGGCAAGCGTCGCCGGCGGGTTGGCGACCAGCATGGCGCCCTCCTCCAGCCCGGCGCAGATCTCGATGCTGGCTGTGCGCGCCGCCCCCAGCTCCACCGGGGTCCGCCGTGCATGGCCGTCGACGAGGCGGAACACATGCGCCGGGCCCGGCCGCCCACCCTGCGGAGCCGCGTGGCGCACCGCGGTGGCGGGCACCAGCAGGGCGTCGGCCCGCTCGGCCACCACCACGTTCACATCCACCGTCATGCCGATCAACAGGCCGGTATCGGGCGGCAGGTTGGCCTCCACGCGGAAGGTGCGCGTGGCGGTCTCGCCGCGGCCACGCATGTTGGTGACCGCGGCGGCGATGGCGCGGCCGGGAAAGGCATCGGCGCGGATCGCCACCTTGGCCCCCATGCGCACCCGCGAGATGTCGCGCTCATCCACATCGGCGGCGATCCGCAGCGCGATCGGCGACGCGATCTCGAATAGCGTGGCATTGGCCGCCACCGTCTCGCCGGGCTCCACCGGGCGCTTCATCACCACCCCGTCCAGCGGGCTGGCGATGCGGTACTCGTCCAGCTGCCGGCCGGCGATCTGCACCGCGGCGGCGGCGATGTCGCGCCCCTCCTGGCTGCGCTGGACCTGCTGCTGGGAGCGCACCGACTGCACCGCCAGCGCCGTGTCGCGCGCCAGCTCCTGTTCGGCCAGCGCCAGCCGCGCCCGCGCGTCTGACAGGCGCTGCTGGGCCTGACGGTCGTCGAGCTGGGCGATCACCTGCCCGGCGCCGACCCGGTCACCCTCATCCACCGCCAGCGCGATGATGCGCGCGGCCACCGTCGTGCCGACGCGCGCGGAGTCCACCGCCTCCACCACCCCGGTGGCATAGACCGCCTCCAATGCCGCCCCGCGCCACGGCAGCACCACCGCCAGCTCCGGCGGCCGCGCAAACTCGCGCCAGCCGGCAAAGCCACCGCCGGCCAGCACCGCCAGCGCCACCGCCCAGCCCAGCCAGCGCCAGCCGCGTGACGGCGCCGGCGGCACCACCAGCAGCGGCCTGGAGGCCGGCGGGCGTGCTGGTGTCGGGGTCGTCTCGGTCATCGCGCGCCTCGGCTGGAGCTGGCGGCATCGTATGTGGTCGGGTCCATGGCCTCAATCCAGCCCGTGCCCGTCCGCAACGCGACGTTGTGGTGTCGGCCCGTGACGCTGCGCGCGAACCCTGTTACCTCCGGGCGCAAGGAGAACGCCCGCCATGCATGACCTTCGCCTGGCCGTCCTGTGGATGGCCGGCGCCCTGATGTCGTTCTCCGCCCTGGCCGTGGCGATCCGCGAGTTGTCGCGCGCGCTGTCGGTGTGGGAGATGCTGGCCCTGCGCAACTTCGGCGGGATCGTGGTGCTGGCGGTTTATGCGCTGGTGGCTGGCGCGCGCATCGGCCCGCCGGCACCCTGGCACCTGCACCTGCTGCGCAACAGCTTCCACTTCGCCGGACAGGCCTGCTGGACCTTCGGGGTGACGCTGCTGCCGCTGGCCACGGTGTTCGCGCTGGAATTCACCACCCCGGCCTGGACGATGGTGATGGCCACCATCTTCCTCGGCGAACGCATCAGCACGGCGCGCATCGGTGCGCTCGCCCTGGGGTTCCTCGGCGTGCTGGTGATCCTGCGGCCCCCCTTCCTGTTCATGGGTGCGGCAAGCTTCGACCCCGCGGCGCTGGTGGTGCTGGCCGCGGCGCTGTGCTTCTCGGTGCAGATCGCCACCACCAAGTTCCTCACCGGCAGCCAATCCACGCTGACGATCCTGTTCTGGATGAACCTGCTGCAGTTCCCGGCCTACCTGGTCGCCAACGTGGCGCTCGGCGGCGAGCTCTGGTTCGTGCCGCGCATCCCCATGGAGTCCTGGCTGCCGCTGCTGGCACTGATGATCGCCGGGCTGTCGGCGCATGTCTGCTTCACCAACGCCATGCGCCACGGCGACGCCACCCTGGTGGTGCCGATCGACTTCCTGCGCATCCCCTTCATCGCCACCATCGGCCTGCTGCTCTATGCTGAGCCGTTCGATCCGCTGGTCCTGGTGGGGGCCGCGATCAGTGCCGCGGGCATCCTCTGGAGTCTTGTCGACGCGCGCCAATATGCAGCGCGCAACACCACCGCATCGAAGGAAGCCGCGCCATGACCGATCTCCTGCCCAAGCTGCCGCTGGACCATGGTCTGTTCGGCCGCCTGCGCCGCGACGCCGCCCCGGCCTGGGAGAGCTATGTCCGCCATCCCTTCGTCATCGCGCTCGGCGACGGTTCGCTGCCCCAGCCGGCTTTCCAGCACTACCTGAAACAGGACTACCTGTTCCTGATCCACTTCGCCCGCGCCTATGCGCTCGCCGCCTACAAGAGCGACACGCTGGAAGACCTGCGCGCCGCCGCCGCCTCGGTCTCCAACATCGTCGATACCGAGATGCCGCTGCATGTCACCTATTGCGCCGAATGGGGCCTGACCGAGGCGCAGATGCAGGCCGAGCCCGAGGACCTGGAGACCATGGCCTATACCCGCTTCGTGCTCGAACGCGGCCTGGCCGGCGACCGGCTCGACCTCGATGTTGCGCTGATCCCCTGCGTAGTCGGCTATGCCGAGGTGGTCGAGCGCCTGCTGGCCGATCCGCAAACCCGCCGCGCCGGCAACCCGTACGGCGCCTGGCTGGATGCCTATGCCAGCCCCGAGTACCGCGCCGTGGCCGCCAATGCCATCGCCAATCTGGACCGCCTGTTCGCTGCCCGCGGGGGCGAGGCGCGCTATGCCTCGCTGCTGGCCAATTTCACCGCCGCCAGCCGGCTGGAAGCGGCGTTCTGGGAGATGGGCTGGCGCCACCGCTGAGGCGTCCCGCGCAATTGGTCCGCCCTCCCCGCGCCAGGGCGGACTTGCCGGCGCCCGTTGCCCGCGCCCAATGTCGCGCATGCAACCGCGCGCCCCCCTGACGCCGCTCTTCGCCTTGATGGCCATCCGGGCAACCGGTGCCTTCCAGCTGCAATCCGCCGCCGTTGCCGCACCCTCGCTGATCGCCGAACAGGGCCTGTCCTATGCCGAGATCGGCATGCTGATCGGCGCCTTCATGATCCCCGGCATCTTCCTCACCGTGCCTGGCGGGCTGCTGGCCAAGCGCATCGGCGACCGCCCGGTGCTGCGCGTCGCGATGGTGCTGATGCTCGCCGGCGGGCTGCTCTGCGCCATAGCCGAGAGCTTCGCCGTCATGCTCGCCGGCCGCGTGCTGTCCGGCTGCGGCGGCGTGGTGATGCTGATGCTGGTCATCAAGATGACCACCGACCGCTATGCCGGCCCGATGCTGTCCACCGCCACCTCGATGGTCATCGTCTCCTGGCCGGCCGGCTTCGCCCTCGCCCTGGTCGCCCTCGGCCCGGTTGGCGAGAGCCTGGGCTGGCGCTGGGTGCTCGGCCTGTCCGGCGTGCCGGTCGCCTGCGCCATCGCCCTGACCTTCCTGGTCGGCCATGCCGCCCCGGTCCCGCCGCCGGTCGCAGGCAGCGTCGAACGCCGCGTCACCTGGCGCTTCATAGCGGCCGCAAGCGGCAACTGGACGCTCTACAACGCCGCCATCGCGGTCATGGCCGGCTTCCTGCCCGCCTTCCTCGCCGATGCCGGCCGCCCCGCCGTGGCCGCCGCCGCCCTGGCCAGCGTGGTCACCTGGAGCTTCGCCGCCGCCACCCCGTTCGGCGGCCTGATCGCCGACCGGCTGATCGGCCGCCCGACCGCTGTCATTCTTGGCGCCATCGCCACCGGCGTCATGCTGCTCGCGGTCGCTCCGGCGAATGGCGCCGTCTGGGTGCTGGTCCTGCTCGGCATCGCCTATGCCATCCCGCCCGGGGCCCTCACCGCCCAGGTCGGCGAAGGCACGCCGCCAGCCGCCCGTGCCCTGGTGTTCGGCTGGTACAGCGCCGGCTCCTATATCGGCCTGACCATCGCGCCCTGGATCGCCGGCCGCCTGCGCGACGTCACCGCCGATCCCAACGCCCCGCTGCTGTTCGGCGCCGTGCTGATGTTCGCGATGTTGCCGTGTTTTGCCTGGTTCAGGTACGAGTTGCAGCGGCAAGGGAAGAAAGGCTGGGGCGTTGCCCCATAAGCGCGAAGATAAGGAAGGCGAGGGCTCTGCCCTCGACCCGCAAAGGGCCGGCGGCCCTTTGATCCTATTAATTTTCAATAGAATAATACCAACCGCCCTAGCTTCTGACACACGCCCACTGCCTATGTCCGATGGATGCGATCCGCATTGGGTCTTCGGCGAG
>CAXNGD010000191.1:0-5734 GCA_964201575.1 Acetobacterales bacterium
CCGTCGCCGCGATCGACCTTGACCGCGCTGGTGTGGTTGTAGACCTCGACGGCGTGGGCGGCGGTGATGCTCTCGGCATCGGCCACGGTCAGGCCGTACCAGGCGGGGTGGGCGATGGCGACATAGGCGCCGGCGGCGGCGCAGCGCGCGGCCAGGGCGGGTGCCATCTCGTCGGGCGGGGTGGGGGCGAAGTCATGCGGCAGGCCGACCGAGAGGATGTGCCACATCTCGCCCAGTTCGGTGCGCGGGGCATGGACCTCGGCGCCGGGGATGGTGGTGAAGCGGTTGCTGCGCCAGGGCCGCGTGTCGGTGATGGGGAAGCCGAATTTCGGCAGGAAATGATCGGTCAGCGAGAGGAAGTCGTAGCCGGCGTCGCGGTACATCGTGCAGACCGTCTCGGGGTCGCGCACCGCGTCCGAAGCGGTGGAGTGGGTGTGGATGTTGCCCTTGTAGAATCGGCCTGGTCCCGCCAGCAGCTCCATCGGATCGCCCCCTTTGCTTGTCGCCGACATTATGTACGTTTTATGACAATGGAAAGGTCATAGCGATTACGCTATGATAAAATCATCACCTGAGGAGCCCTGCGCATGAGCACCGACATCCTGGCCCAGATCGCCGAACGCCTGGACATCAACGGGCGGCACCGGTACGGGCTGTCCGACATCAACCAGATCCAGCACGGCTTGCAGGCGGCCTGGCTGGCCGAGCGGGCGGGCGATCCTGCCCCGCTGATTGCCGCGGCGCTGATGCATGACATCGGCCATATGCTGCACGAGCTGGGCGAGAATCCAGCCGAGGACGGCATCGACGACCGCCACGAGGATATCGGCCATGGTTTCCTGGTGGCGCATTTCGGGCCCGAGGTGACCGAGCCGGTGCGCATGCATGTGGCGGCCAAGCGCTATCTGTGCGGCAAGGAGGCGGATTACTTCGCCAAGCTGTCCAAGGATTCGGTGCTCAGCCTGTCGCTGCAGGGCGGGCCGATGTCAGCCGCCGAGATTGCCGAGTTCGAGCGCCAGCCGCATTGGCAGGAAGCGGTGCGGCTGCGGCGCTATGACGAGGGGGCGAAGGTGAAGGCGCTGCAGACGCCGCCGCTTGCGCATTTCATGCCGTTCGTGGCCCAAGTGCTGAGGGCGTAGGGTGGGCGCTGACGTGCCGGCTCAGAACAGCCGTTCGTAGACCGTCACCACATCTCCCGGGCGCAGCACGGTCAGCGGGATCGCCCGGCCCTCCACCGGTCGGCCATCGACCAGGCGCACCACCGCGGCCTGATCCTGGACCGCGCGATAGGTGAAGCCGCCGGCGATGGCGGCCACGCTCAGCACGGTCATGCCGGGCTGATACGGATACTGGCTGGGGCGGTTGACCTCGCCAAAGATGAAGACCGGGCGGTATTCGACCACCTCGACGGCGACGCTGGCGTCGCGGATCAGGCCGCGGCGGGTCAGTTCGTGGGCGATGTCGCGGCTCAGCTCGTCAGTGGTCAGGCCGCGGGCACGAGTCGGGCCGAGCAGGGGCAGGGCAATGTTGCCGGCGTCGTTGACGCGGAAGATCTCGGACAGCGACTCCTCGCCAAAGGTCAGCAGCCGCACTTGGTCGCTGACGCCCAGGCGATAGGCGGTGTCGGTCCCTTCCGGTACCGGCGGCAGGTCCTTGATGCGGGTGCAGCCCGCGAGCATCCCCGCGAGCAGCACGCATGCGGCCAGTGCCCCGCGCGACGTGTTGGCAAATCGGCCCATGCGACCTCCGCTCATTCCCAGACGTCCCTTACGACCTAGACGCCCCATACTACATTGCAAAGCGCAGGCGCAGCAGTGCCACGCCTTCGTCCACCGTTGCCCCAGCTTCTGCAATTCCAGCTTCCACAACCGCACGCGTGACCCGGTCGAACCGCCGCCGTCGGCGGTGATCAGCAGGTGCCGCGCGTTCCGATAGCGGTCGCGGCCGCCCGGCGCATCCGCAAGACCTATCGGCGCGAGGCGCTGGTGATCCCGCCGCCGGTCGATGTCGACACCTTCATCCATTGTCGAGGCGGTGGCGCGGTTCGAGGCCGGCAGCTTTGCCGCCGATGCCTGTCGCGAGGCCGCCCTCCGGTTCGCCCCGGCGCTGTTCCGCGCGCGGCTTTGCGCGGCCGTCGATGCGGCGATGAACCGCCCGGCGTGATGCCTGCCCGCGGCCATGTCCCGGTCGCAGAGGCTCTTGCGGGCGACGCAACCAATGGTTGTGAACTGGCAAGCCGGGTGTGTCTCGCGGATGGGTACGCCGTCGCACAACTCGCCATGTCGGTTTTTTTACACGTCCTACGGCCCGGTTGCGGTTGGGTGCCGGTGTGCGGCATCGAGAGTTCGAAAAAAATCAGCAATTTCAATGATATGTGACGAGATGGCGCTGTCTTGGTCGGTGGTGTGACGGTTCTGCCGCGACGGCGAGCCGCGCCGGAGAGTCGGTAAACTTTACATTTCGTCCGGGTCGGCGTCCCGGCGAAGTCATAACTCTATGTTTTAATATGATAAATATGATTGGCACGCCCCTTGCGGAGCTGCATCCATGAGCTTGATTTTACCAGGAGAAGTCGCTTGAACACCGTTCTCAAACTTGCCGCCATCGCAGTAGCCGGGTCGGTCGCGATGGCTTCACCCGCCTTTGCCGCCTTCACGCCCGTGCAGCAGCAGAATTTCAACTTCCTCACGATGTCGGAGAGCACAAATCTGGCTTTCAATGGCTTTGATGCCGGTCTTGGTACCCTTCAGGAAGTCTTGATTTCGTTTTCGTCTGCTGTGACGCTCAACAACACTGCCGCGGTGATCAACAACGCCGGCAATCAATCGGTAGGCGTTCCGACTCCACTGACGGCCACCGGTACGATTGCGATCTCGATCCCAGCGTTTTTCTTCGGGAGCAACGCCTTTCTTGTGACACCCGGGTTTGTTGGGACAGTCAATGCCGGCCCCCTCAACACTGTGGGAACGATCTCCGATCCAGCGTTGGGTGGCGCGTCCAGCATCGTGAACCCGCTTGCCTTGCCGAGCTATATTGGCGGTCTGAACCTCTACAATGTGAATGTGGCGGCCAGTGGGACACAGGGTGGTAGTGTTACTGCCGACGTGTTGACCGGCAATAATGGTACGGCAGAGGGGCTCGTGAGAGTACAATATCGCTATGAAGATGGCGTCACCACTCCGGAGCCCGCCTCCATGGCTCTCCTTGGCGCCGGCATGGTGGCGTTGGGCGTGGCTCGCCGCCGCCGCCGCCGCGCCTAACCAACGGAACGCTCCAGGACGGCGCTTCTCCCCATTTGAGCACCGACTGCGCGGCGACCTTCGGGTCGCCGCGTTTTCGTTTGTACGGCCCGCACGCCTAGCACGGTTCAGTCACCGCCTGATCGTGCCCGAAACTCGCGGGCCAGCATGTCCCGTTTGCGCGGCACCCCCCAGCGATAGCCGGTGAGGTCGCCATCGCTGCCCACCACACGATGGCACGGCACGGCCAGGGAAACCGGATTGGTGGCGCATGAGCGCGCCACCGCCCGGATCGCCCGCGGCGCCTCGATCATCTTCGCCAGCTCGCTATAGGTGCGCGTCTCACCTGGCGGGATGCGTCGCAGCGCCTCCCACACCCGGACCTGGAACGCCGTGCCGCGCAGATCCAACGGCAAGGCCAGCGCCTCGCGCGGTTCTTCGATGAACGCCAGCACCAGGGCCAGGATCTCGGCCACGCCTGCGTCATCGGGCACCACCCTGGCGTTCGGAAAACGCCGGCGCAGATCGCCCATCAAGGCATCGTCCGGCTCGGCGAAGCCGAGGAAACACACCCCGCTCGACGTGGCGCCAACCAGCAGCCGGCCGAACGGGCAGTCGGCAAAGGCCGTGCGGATCTCCTCCCCCGCACCTCCGCGCCGTAACGCCCCCGGCGTCATGCCCAGCAGCCGCCCGGTATCCTCATAGACCCGGGATTCCGAGCCGAACCCGGCATCCTGAATGGCGTCGGCCACGCGCGCCCCGGTGCTCAGCGCCGCCTGCAACCGCCGGGCCCGTACGCCCTCGGCATAGCTGCGCGGCGTCACCCCGGTATGGTCGCGGAACATGCGCAGGAAGTGGAACCGTGAATAGCCCGAGCGCTTTGCCAGCGTCTCCAGCGAGGGCATCCCGGCATCGGCCTCGATCGCGGCGCAGGCATCGGCGACGACGGCGCGGGCGATGGCGGCGCGCTCGCCCTTGGGATCGCAGCGGCGGCAGGCGCGGAATCCGGCGTCCTCGGCGGCGTCGGTGCAGGTGAAGTAGCGGACGTTTTCGCGCCTTGGGCGGGGCGAGGGGCAGCCGGGGCGGCAATAGATCCCCATGGTGGTGACGGCATAGAGGAAATCGGCCGGTTCGCGGCGGGAGACCAGGTCCCAGCGGGTGTCGTCCAGCGTGCTCATGGCGATGCCTCCTCGTTATGCGATGGCGGGGGCAGTAGTCTGCCCTGACGGAACTGTGCATGCCATCCGGGGGTTGCGGTCACTCTCGGTGTTGTCGCGGTCACGGGGGGGCTTGTATGCAGCGGCTGGCGCGCGTCCCTTTGGCGTGGCCGAGGTCACGGTTTCGTACTGGAGTGGTCGATGCGCCCCGCCCTTGCCTGTATCCTTGCTCTTGGACTGACCCAGTGCGCGCCCCCGCCAGCCGCCCCGACCGAGCCGCCGATTGTGGCGGAGGAGGCGGTGCCGGATGCCCAGCATTGTGCGCGGCCGACGGAGAAGACGGCGTTCCAGGTGGCGGCTTTGAAGAGCCGGCTGATGGTCACCGCGTTGGCGTGCGATTCCACCGACAAGTACAATGCGTTCATCAATGCCCATCGCGGCACGCTGTTGCCGCAGGAGAAGACTTTGAGCGGGTATTTTGCGCGGAATTTTGGGCGCCGGGCGGCGACCGAGCATGATGAGTACATCACCAATTTGGCCAATGCGCAGTCGCGGCGGCGGATTATCGACAATTTCCGGTTCTGTCGGGATGGGCAGCAGCTTTATGCCGATGTGGCGGCAGTGAAGTCGCCGGCGGAGATCATGACGGTGGCGGCGAGCCGGACGATCTCGCAGCCGTTCAATGTCAAGGAATGCCCGGAGACGCCGGCAGCGGCACCGCGGCAGTCCCGCCCGGCGGCGCCACCCGTCCGGCGCTGAGGCCGGGGGGGTGGGCGGTTCTCGGTGTTGGCGTTTAATATTACGATATCCGAATAAAAAGGGTGTGGGTCGGGTGAGGGGTCAGATTCGGGTTTTTCGGCGCAGGGGGGCGCGGAGGGCGGGGTAGAGGGGCGGGGGGAGGCCGCGGCGGTGGGCTCGGCGCCAGAGTTCGTGGGCGCTGGGTGGGATTGGGGGTGAGGTGGGTTTGGCGGGGCGTTTGGGGCGGATTCGGGGCGGGGGCGGGGGGCGCTGGAGGGTTGGGGGGAGGTCGACGGCGAGGAGGCGGGCGAGGGGGCGGAGGGTTCTGCCGAAGGATTTGATGGCTTCGGGCGGGGCTTCGGCGAGGAGGGATTGGGTTTTGGGGTCGTTGAGGAGGAATTGGAGTTGGGAGCCGTATGCGGCGGCGTGGTAGCCGAGTTTCTGGACGATCCAGGCCTGGCCGCGGGGGAGATAGATGGCGGGGGGGCCGCCCCGGGTGCCAGGCCTGGGGGTGTGGGGGCGCGGGCGGAAGGTGCCGGTGGCCAGGCGGGTGAGGAGGCGGGCGAGGCGCTGATGGGCGCGGGAGATGCGGTTGTGGAG
>CAXNGD010000192.1:0-5725 GCA_964201575.1 Acetobacterales bacterium
GCCTTCGGCTACCGGGGCCTGCTCGGCCTCGGTCAAAGGCTGAGCAGGCCCCGGTAGCCGAAGGCCCTTCATGGTTGCGGGTCCAGGGACCTCGGGTCCCTGGTGGGGCCCGGGGCAAAGCCCCGGCTTGCTTACCGTGCCAACATCGCCCCGAGCGGACGGCCGGCGAAGAGGTGGATGTGCAGGTGCGGCACTTCCTGGCCGGCGTCTTCACCGATATTGGCCAGCAGCCGGTATCCCGGCGCTTCCAGTCCCAGGTCGCGCGCCACCTGGCCCACGGCGCGGATGAAGCCGGCGATTTCCGCCTCGCTGGCGCGGGCGGAGAAGTCGGCCATTGAGATATAGCGCCCTTTCGGGATCACCAGGACGTGGGTTGGCGCTTGCGGGTTGATGTCATGGAAGGCGAGCGACCACTCGTCCTCGTGGACTTTCCGGCACGGAATTTCCCCGCGCAGGATGCGGGCGAAGATATTGGCGTCATCGTATGTGCCGGTGCCTTTGACGGGCATGTGCGGGTCTCCCTGGGCTCAGCGCAAACTGACCCAGGCCGCGACCATGGGCAACCCATCAGGGGATTTTCGTCGTCCCCAGCCCCAGTTCGATCGGCAGCGCCCGTGCCCTGGACGCCTTCTCGGCCACGCCGGACACGCCCTCGCGCCGCGCCAGCTCGGCCCAGACCTCATCGGTCCGCACCCCGGCATTCACCCACATGGCGATCAGGTGATAGAGCACATCGGCACTTTCCGCGATCAGCGCGGCGCGGTTGCCGCCCACCGCCTCGATCAGGCACTCCACCGCTTCCTCGCCGAATTTCTGCGCAACCTTGGCGGTCCCGCGGCTCAGCAGCCGGGCCGAATGGGAAATCGCGGGATCGGCATCGCGCCGGTCGTTGACCACGGCCCAGAGCCGGTCAAGCACGACAGGCGAAGCCCCGACGGAGAGCGGCGGCGCCGGCGACGCCACCGGGGCGAGCAGCCGCGCAGCTTTCTTCGCCCCCACCTTCTTCGCCCCCACCTTCTTCGCCCCCGCTTTTTTGACACCCACCTTCTTCACACTGGCCTTCTTCAGACCCGATTTCTTCACGCGCGGCTCGGCCCGGGCAATCGCACCCTCCGGCGCAACAGACGCGGCCGCCGGCCCCCCCGGCAGGCGCTTCTTGGCGGACTTGCCCATCGTCTGGTTCCCTAAGCCGCAATCGCGCGCGGCAACCGCACCGGCAGACCCGCCTGGCCCAGGGCGTGCTTTACCTGCGCAATGGTGAATGTCCCGAAGTGAAATACGCTGGCCGCCAGCAACCCGGTCGCCCCGGCCTGCGCGCCCTCGACAAAATGCTGCAAACTGCCAACGCCGCCCGACGCCACCACCGGCACCCGCACCGCCGCACAGACCCGCTGCAACAGGGCAAGGTCGAACCCCTGCCCCGTCCCGTCGCGATCCATGCTGGTCAACAGGATCTCCCCGGCCCCCAGCGCCACCACCTGGCGGCACCAGGCAATCACATCCATCCCGGTGTCGCGCCGCCCGCCATGGGTGAAGACATGCCAGGTATCCCCCGTCCGCTTGGCATCCACCGCAACCACCACGCACTGGCTGCCGAATTTCTGCGCCGCCTCGGCCACCAGCGCCGGTCGCGCCACCGCCGCCGAGTTGATGCTGCATTTGTCGGCCCCGGCCAGCAGCAGGCGGCGCATATCCTCCACCGCCCGGATCCCGCCGCCCACCGTCAACGGCAGGAACACCCGCGCCGCCGTCCGGCTCACCACATCCAGGATGGTGTCGCGGTTTTCATGGCTCGCCGTGATGTCCAGAAAGGTCAGCTCATCCGCCCCGGCCGCGTCATACAGCGCCGCCTGCTCCACCGGGTCCCCGGCATCGCGCAACGACACGAAGTTCACGCCTTTGACGACGCGACCGTCCTTCACATCCAGACAGGGAATGACACGCAGCTTCAGCACCGGAACACCTCTAGACAAGTGTCTTTGCGCGGAAGACTGCCCCGGTGCAAGCGAAGAACCCGCGACGGCGCCATGCGTTAAGCAAGCCACCGACAAAACTCAAATTCATCCGGTCAGACGTTGAACGCACGCTGGATATCTGCCGGATTCACCCGCCCGTCATACAGCGCCCGCCCCACGATCACCCCGTCGATCCGACCGCGCACCAGCCCCGCCGTCCGGTCGCGCAGCGCTAGAATATCGTCCAGCGACCCCACCCCGCCCGAGGCGATCACCGGCGTCGAGATCTGCCCGGCAAGGTCGAGTGTCTGGTCCAGGTTCAGCCCGCCCAGCATCCCGTCGCGCCCGATATCGGTGAAGATGATCGCGGACACCCCCGCCCCCTCGAAGTGCCGCGCCAGTTCCACCGCCGCCAGCGTACTTGCCTCGGCCCATCCCTCGGTTGCCACGAACCCGTCGCGCGCATCGATCCCGACGGCAATACGCCCGGGAAACGCGGCACAGGCCTGTCGCACCAGCGCCGGGTTCTTCGCCGCGGCACTGCCCAGGATGACCCGGCTGATCCCCGCCTCCAACCAGCCGGCGATGCCCGCCATGTCGCGAATGCCGCCGCCGAGCTGCACCGGAATGCTCACCCGGCCCAGGATCGCCCGCACCGCGTCCCCGTTCATCGACCGCCCGGCAAACGCCCCGTTCAGGTCCACCACATGCACCCAGGCGCATCCGGCATCCTGCCATGCCCGCGCCTGCGCCCCGGGATCATCGGAATACACCGTGGCATCATCCATCTCGCCGCGCCGCAGCCGCACGCAGGCGCCGTCCTTCAAGTCGATGGCGGGATAAAGTGTGAGTGGTCTAGGCGTCGGGCCCATCAGGCGATCCGCCCGCCCGCCTGCAGCGCCTTGTAGTAGAAAAAGCCCGGCACCGTCGCGCCATCGACGCGCGCATACAGCGGATGCTCACCCCAGCGCACATACCCCATGCTGTCATACAGCGCGATCGCCGCCTCCTGGGTGGCACGCACGTCCAGGTTCAGCACGTGATAGCCCAGCGCCCGTGCGCCCTCCTCAACCCGCTGCATCAGGATGCGCGCGATGCCATGCCCGCGGGCATAAGGCGCGATGAAGCTGTGCATCACCTGGGCGGCAAAGGCCTGCGCCTCGTTGTTGCGCGGCGGCCGCACCAGCTGGGCCGAGCCCACCAGCACCCCGTCCATCCGCGCCCCGAACAGCTCGCGCTCCGGCACCAGCAGCACGCCACGGAAATAGCGCTCCATCGCCTGCCGCCCCGGCGGGCTCACCCAGCCGAACCCGCCGCCCTCGATGATCGCGGCATCCGCGGCCTCGCACAGCGACGCCAGGTCGTCATCGGTCCATTCGGTCAGGCGCTCAACCATGATCACGGCCTCGCGGTCGCGCGGCGGACTGGCACTCATGATGATCGATCCAAGGAGCTGGGCCTCCAGCACAGGAAATTGGCCAGGATGCGCAGGCCCACCTCCTGGCTCTTCTCAACATGAAACTGGGTGCCGGCCCGGTTGCCGCGCGCCACCATGGCCACCACTGGCCCGCCATACTCGGTCGTCGCGATGCACTCATCCGCCCGCCCGCCGGACAGGGCATAGCTGTGCACGAAATACGCATGATCCCCCGGCACCAGCCCCTCCAGCAACGGATGCGCCCCCGGCCTGAACACCAGCTCGTTCCACCCCATCTGCGGCAACCGCAGCGCCGCCGGCGGCGTCATCGCCGCGATCTCGCCCTCGATCCAGCCAAACCCCGGCGTCACCTCATGCTCCAACCCGCGCTGCGCCATCAACTGCATGCCGACGCAAATGCCCAGGAACGGCACCCCCGCCTCCGTCGCCCGCTCCACCGCCGCGCGCAGCCCGCCAATGCCCGACAGCCCGCGCGCGCAATCCGCGAACGCCCCCTGTCCCGGCAGGATAATCCGATCCGCCACCGCCACCGCTGCCGGATCAGCCGTGATCGAAACCTCCGCCGCCAGCCCCAGCCGCGATGCCGCCAAGGCCAGCGCGCGCGACGCCGAGGCCAGGTTGCCGCTGCCGTAATCCACCACGGCGACCTTCATGGCGAAGCCCGACCCAGCATATCACCTGCACCGAGCCCAGGATGAAACCGCAACAGCCGCGCCAGCGCCTCTTCCTCGTTGCCCGCCACCACCACGTGATCCTGCCGATACCCCCGCCGCGCCATCGCCCAGCGCCTCAGATCCTGCCCGTTCAGCCCGGCAAAAAACGCCAACCCATACCCCACCACCGGCAGCATCGCCGTCGGCGTCAGGAAAACCGCCGCCCCCCACGCACAGCCCAGCAGCACCGCCGGAATCCAGGCCCCATGCGCCAGCGGCCACAGCGGTCCGAAGCTCATCGCCCCCAGGCTGAACCGCTCCGGCACCAGCACCACCGGCTGCCCATCCCGCACATGCACCGACCAGCTGGTCAAAGCGCCCCCTTTGTGGACGGGATGACCCCAGCGCTGCGCGGATCCGCCTCCACCGCCATCCGCAACGCCCGCGCCAGGGCCTTGAAGCACCCCTCCGCCACATGATGCGCATTCGTCCCGGCCTTCTGCGTCACATGCATCGTCACCAGCGCATTCATCGCAAACGCCCGGAAGAACTCCTCGAACAACTCGGTGTCCATCTCGCCCACCTTGTCGCGCTCGAACCGCACCGACCAGGCCAAAAACGGTCGCCCGGAAATATCGATCGCCGCCTCGACCAGGGCCTCATCCATCGGCACCAGCGCCTGGCCAAACCGTCGGATCCCGCGCTTATCCCCCAAGGCCTGGGCGAAAGCCTTGCCCAGCACGATCCCCACATCCTCAGCCGTGTGATGGAAATCGATATGCAAATCGCCCTTGGCCACCACCTTTAGATCGAACAGCGCATGCCGGGTCAGCGCCGTCAGCATATGGTCCAGAAACCCGATCCCCGTGCCAATCTCCCCCCGCCCAGACCCATCGAGGTCCAGGCTCAGCGAGATGTCGGTCTCGGACGTGGTGCGCGAGAGGCTTGCAATACGGGACATGCCGCGCTCACTACCCGAAAAGCCCCCCCGCCCGCAAACGCCCCCTGTCCGTCAGGAGGACCAAGATGGCCGACGCCGCCCTGTTCCGCCGCCTCGCCCTCGCCCTGCCCGGCGCCACCGAAGCCCCCCACTTCGACCGCCCGTCCTTCCGCACCCGCGTCATCTTCGCCACCCTGGCACCAGACGGAAACACCGCCACCCTCAACTTCTCGCCCGAGGAACAGGAATTCCGCTGCACCCTGAACCCCGAAGCCTTCGCCCCCACCAACGACGCCTGGGGCCGCAAAGGCTGGACCCGCACCACCCTCGCCCCGCTCGGGGAAGACGAACTCGCCGCCGCCCACCACGCCGCCTGGCAGCGCGCCTCCACCCCGCCCCCAAAACGCCGCCGCTTGCCCTGACCGCCCACCTGCCCCATCTACCGCCATCATGCAGAACACCCCACACGATTCAGTTGGCTGGCACGGCACCACCATCCTCTGCGTCCGCCGCGGCACCCAAGTCGCCATGGCCGGCGACGGCCAGGTCAGCCTCGGCAACACCGTCATCAAGGGCAACGCCCGCAAAGTCTGTCAATCAGCGTCGAAAACTTTCCAGGGAACAGCGTCCAAAAGTTTCCAGTTGATTGTCTCCCTGGCTCCTACGGATTGTGTCGTCTGGGCTGGAACGGAAGCACCGGGGTATCGCGACCGAAGAGCGCCGTCAGTCGCGTCCAAAG
>CAXNGD010000193.1:0-5719 GCA_964201575.1 Acetobacterales bacterium
CAGCAGGTTCTCCGGCACTGGTGCCTGTGGCTCGCCACCACCGCGAAACGCTGGGTCGCGCTGCAGGATCGGCGTTACCCGGTCGGCGAACAGCCGCAGGTTGACCTCGGCGTCTTCCGCCGGCATCCCCCCGAACGAGAACTCGGCGGTCAGGTGATCCAGCCCCGTCAGCCGCGTCAGCTCGGCGATCTGCTCCAGGCAATCCTCCGGCGTGCCGCACACCTGGATGCTGACATAGAACTCGGTCGCCTTCGCCCGATGGCTGTCCTGCTTGAGCTTGGCATAGGTCTTGCCGACGGCGGCATAGCTCTCATACCCCTTCACCCCGGCCAGATGCCCGTCCGAGAATTTGTAGTGGGCATCAATCGCGTCCCATTTCTTGCTCAGGAACTCCGCCGCCCGCTCACGCGCCTCGGCCCGCGTCGGCGCAATCGAGATATTGGTCGAAACCACTGGCGGCCGCGGCGCATGCCCCATCTCCACCGCCAAAGCCCGATGCCGGTGGATATCGGCGGCCGCCTTGTTCCATTCGTTCTGCATGATCACCAGCATCCCGAACCCCAGCCGCGCCATCACCTCGGCCGACTCCGGGCTGACCGAGGAGGCAAAGAACCGCCGCTCGGGATGCGAGATCGGCCGCGGCCGGATCGACATGCGCGGAATGTCGAAGAACTCCCCCTTGTACTCGAACTCCTCCTGCGCCAACGCCAGCGTCACGATCTTCGCCGCCTCGACGAACCGTGCCCGCGCCTCGTCCATCGGCACCCGGAACCCGGCATACTCCACGCTCGCCGCCCCGCGCCCGAACCCGAACAGGCACCGTCCACCGCACAGAATGTCGAGCAACGCGATCTGCTCCGCCACCCGCACCGGATCATGCCACGGCAGCACGATCACCGAGGTCCCCAGCTGGATCCGCTTCGTCCGCCCGGCAAAATAACTCAACAGCTGCACCGGATCCGGCGACATCGCATACCCGGTGAAATGGTGCTCCAGCGCAAACAGCGAATCGAACCCCAACGGCTCCGCCAGGTCGCCCAGCCGCAGATGATCCGCCAGCACCGAGGCATCGCTGCGCCCAGGCTTGGTGAGCATGTTCATCGAC
Source organism: Acetobacterales bacterium (assembly GCA_964201575.1). Taxonomy (GTDB): domain Bacteria; phylum Pseudomonadota; class Alphaproteobacteria; order Acetobacterales; family Acetobacteraceae; genus CAMDGX01. The sequence goes on from CAXNGD010000193.1 coordinate 1,106, forward strand.
ATCCCGACCTTCATGGCCGTGTTCCTCCCGTTGCTGTCACCCCGCCGTGGGAAACTCCGCGAACTGCGGCAGGTCGTCGGTGATGGTAAACCACGCCGCCTTGAACGCCACGAATATATGCGCCGTCCACCGCATAGTGCACGGCGCAACAGTAGCCCCGCGACGCTAAAAGCTCGGCGGCGGATAGTACGCCTTGTCCCCCAGCGCATTTACCCGCGCCCAGAACGCCGCCCCGCCCGCCAGCCCGGACGGCTCCAGCGCCATCGCATCGCGGAACATGCACCAGGATTCCGGATGCAACCGGCTCGCCTCGGCAAAACACCCCACCGCCTCGCCCTCCTGTCCGGCCCGCCGCAAATGCAGCCCCAACCGAAACAGCGCGTCCGCCTGCGCCATCTCCCCGGTGATCACCGGCAACCGCGCCCGCGCCGCATCCTTCGGCAGCGCATGCTTGCCCGTCCGCACCCAGGCCCGCACCGCATCCAGATACCCCGCCCGCGCCGCCAGCCTTGCCGCCGCCAACGCCGGCGCCAGCGTCCGCGTGGAAAAATCCATCTGCCGGAAATGATCCGTCGACCCCGCCGTCTCCGGCGGCCGCACGATCACGCCGCGCTCATCGATCCACACGCATTGCGGCACATTGACCATGCCGTACAGCGCCGAAACCCGATGTTCCGCATCGATCAAACAGGGATAAGCCGGCCGCGCCTGCTCAATCCAGGGCCGCGCCTGCTCCGCCCCCCGCCCCTCCTCGGCAACAGCGATAACGGTGAACGGCGCATCGAAAAGGCAATCCTGCAAATCCTGCCACACGGACAGGTCAAGCCGGCAGCCTCACCAGGACGCCCAGGTCGTCAGGAACACCTTCTGCCCGCGATAATCAGACAGCCGGTGCACCTTCCCCGCCAGGTCCGGCAGCGCGAAATCCGGCGCCATCAACCCCGCCAGCGCCGATTGCCGCTCATCCGGCCCCGCGCCCAACACCCAGGTCTCGCCCGCCCGATCCTGCGCCAATGGCTTACCCAAATGGCGCCAGAATGCCGCGACATCGATCCGCTCGCCCTGCCGCATCGCCGGGTTCAGCGGAACGCAAAGCTCCTCGCGGCACATCCCCTCGGGCTTCAGCACCCATCCCGTCACCCGCTCGGTATTCGCGGGCGAGAGCACAAGCCCCGCACCCGAAGGCACCGCATGGGTGCCGGTATCGCTCAACACGGTCGCCATCGATCTCACCTCGCTATGACCGGCACAGTCTGACAGCCCCGCGCTCAACCTTCCAGCGCCATCGGCAGCATCGAGACCACCAGCAGCACCGCCATCGCGATGTTGAACGCCCGCATCCGCCACCCCTGCCCCAGCACCCGCGCCGCCCCATGTCCCAGCAAGGCCCAGGGAACATTGCAAGGCGGCCCCACAACCAGGAACACCGCGCCGATCACCGCCAATTGCGGCCCCGCCGGCACCTCCGGCCGCACCCAGGTCGCCGCGATCGACAGCGCCAGCAGCCACGCCTTCGGATTGACCCACTGGAACAGCACCGCCTGGACAAACCCGAAGCGCAGCGCCGGCACCCCCTCCACCGTCCCCAGCGGCGCCATGGCGATCTTCCACGCCAACCAGACCAGCCAACCCATCGACGCCCAGCGCATCGCCTGCGCAATCGCCGGATGCGCCACCAGAACCCCGGCCAGCCCCAACCCAACCAGCACGATCATCAACGCGAAGCCGAACGCGATCCCCAGCATATGCGGCCAGGTCGCCCAAACCCCGTTCGCCGCCGCATTGGCAGCCACCAGCATGTTGTTCGGCCCCGGCGTGACCGAGGCAGCAACAGCAAACCCGATCAGCGGCAACAGCGGCACATCCATCCCAATAGGACAGCATCATTGACCTGTGGGGGTCCACCCATCCCGCCGCATGGCAGAATTCTCGGTCAGGTTGCCGCCATGCGTCCCCGACGCAGATGCACGATCACCTCCAATCCCGGACGCACGCGCAAGCCCGCGCCATGCACCCAATTCCCGCCGGCCTTCAGCGCAGGAAGAACCCCGCCAGCAACCCCGGCGACAATATCCCCGTCGCCCAGACCAGCGCCGAGCCCACATTGGCCAACTGGAACGGCACCTGCGGCATCGCGCAACTCCCCGCCACCAGCGGCACCGCCGCCCGCAACGGCCCGAAGAACCGGCCGAAAAACACCCCGGCAATCCCCCACCGCGCAAAAAACGCCTGCCCCCGCGGCAACAACTGCGGCGCCCGGGTCAACGGCCAGATACCCGCCATCCGATCCCTAAAATGGTACCCAAACCAATAGGACACGGCATCCCCCAGGCTCGCCCCCGCCACCGCGGCCACCCAGCACGGCCAGAACGGCACCCCGCTAGCCCCCAGCAACCCGGACATCCCGAACAGGATCGCCGTCGCCGGCACCAACAGCGAAATCACCGCCAGGGATTCGCCAAACGCCAACAGAAACACCAATGGCGCCGCCCAATCCTGATTGGCGCGGATGAACTCCAGCGTATCATGCACAAGCGCTTCGATCGCCAATCCCCCGACAAGTGCCTAAACGGAAAAAAGTTTTTTGTTTTTTTCTCAAAAAAGAAAGCGCTTCTTTTTGAAAAAAAAGCAAAAACTTTCATCCGATTCCGCGCGTCACCATCCGGCCTGCCCGGGCGTCCGTTGCCCCCTGCCCATGGACATAAGCGCTCTGCCCGTTCACCCAGGTCTCCAGGATACCGATCGACGGCCGCGTCGGATGATCGAAATCTGCCGCGTCCTTCACCGTGGCGGGGTCGAACAGCACCAGGTCGGCAAACGCGCCGGGCCGGATCACGCCCCGGTCCACAATGCCAAAAACCTCGGCCACCCGCCCGGTCATCTTGTGCACCGCCGTCTCCATGCTGAACAACTTCAGCTCGCGTGCGTAATATCCGAGCACCCGCGGGAAACACCCCCACAGCCGGGGATGCGGAAACGTGTCGTGCGGCAACCCGTCAGAACCAATCATCGAAAGCGGATGCTGCATGATCCGCCGCACATCCGCCTCGTCCATCTGGAACATGATCGCCCCCGCCGGCAGCAACTTCTCCGCCGCCTCCTTCAGCCCCATGTTCCACTGCTTGGCCACATCGGCCAGAAACCGCCCTTCCATCTCCGGATGCGGGTTCGACCACGCCACCTTGATCGCCACATCCGGCCGCACCCGATCCGGCATCAGCACCGTCGACCCGGCATAATACGGATAAACGTCAAAATCGACCTTGTGCCGCGCCCGCAACCGCTCGATCAGCGCCAACGTCTCCACCGACCGCCCGAAATTCTCCGGCATCGAACACTTGTGGTGCGAAATCACCACCGGCACCCCGGACTCCTCGCCAATCCGCACCGTCTCGTTGATGCTGTCGAGCACCAGGTCCGCCTCGTCGCGCACATGCGAGACATAGATCCCGCCCGCCTCGCGCAACGCCTGCGCCACCGCAATCACCTCATCCGTCGGCGCCTCCATGTTCGGCGGATAATACAGCCCAGTCGAAAACCCCGAAGCCCCCTCCTTCAAACTCGCCGCCAACCGCCCCCGCATATGCTCGGCCTCGCGGTCGGTCGCCGCCCGCCGGACATCGCCATTCATCGCCTCCACCCGAAGCGCCATATGCCCGATCATCGCATAGGTGTTCACCGGCGCCGGCTCATCCGCCAACCGCTTCGCGTAATCGCCAAAACTGTCAAAAGTCCACCACGACTCATCGCCCAACAAATCCAACGGCGGAATCGGCCGCGTCTTCATCCGCACCGGCGACAAGCTGATCCCGCAATTCCCGACAACAACCGTCGAAACCCCCTGGCTCATCTTGCACAGCATGCAGGCCGGCCCGCACAGCACCGCCCGGTCATCATGCGTATGCGCATCAATGAACCCCGGCGCCACCGCCTTCCCGGTTGCAATCACCTCGCGATCCCCCGAATACCCGCCGAGATCACCCACCGCCACAATCCGGTCGCCGGTCACCCCCACATCCCCCCTGGTCCGCGCCGTGCCGGTCCCATCAAAGATCGTCGCATCGCGCAGAATGAGATCACACCGCAAAGACATCAGCTCAACTCCTCAACCCGGCCGTCGCCGTCCGGTCCACAACCCCAAGCGCGTCCACCACAACAGCGTAGAGCAGCCGCGCCTCCTCAACCGAAACCAACCCATCCCGCACATCCCGCGCCACCAGCAAGGGATCGCGCAACTTCGGGTCCCCCATCCCCCCACCCCCCGGCAACTCCAAAATCAGCCGGTCATTATCGGGAATCACCTGAAACCCCTTCGGCCGCAAAACCTTCCCCGACTTCAACCGAACCGCCCCCGCCGCCCCATCGCCCCCGCCATCCCGCCCCTTCGGCGCATTGGCAATCCGGTCAAACGTCGCATTCACCGCATACTCCAGCTCCCCCTTCGTCCCCACCTCCATCACCTGCCCAAACCCGCCCCGCGTCAGCCCCGCCCCCCCAGACCCCTCGCGCAGCTCCTTGCGCCAGAACACCAACGGCGAAACATTCTCCGTCGCCTCCACCGGCATCGTCCGAACCCCGGACGGAAACGCCGTCGCATCCAACCCATCCAACGTC
>CAXNGD010000194.1:0-5718 GCA_964201575.1 Acetobacterales bacterium
GCCGCACGACACCGCCCGATCGAGACGGCAAAAATCATCTCAAGCACGGCTTCGACCATCCTACGCCGCGCCACAGATCACCAACCAACTCAATCGATACTCGTGCAGACCGAATGATCAGTTACTCCACTCCGACAGGCTGCTAGGCGTGGCGGTCGTGCACCACGGCGCCGGCCAGGATGGTCATGTCAGCGCGCACGCCGATCAGCTCGGAGGGGTCGATGGCGAAGATGTCGCGCGACAGGATGGAGATATCGGCCTGTTGGCCGGGCACCAGGCGGCCGCGGCCTGTCTCGGCGAACTGGGTGTAGGCGCCGGCCCAGGTGTAGGCGTGGAGTGCCTCGGCCATGGAGACCGCCTGGTCCGGGCCGAGGATGGTGCCGTGGCGGGTGGCGCGGGTGACCATGGCGTGGATGTTGGGCATGGCGTCGGTTTCGGAGACCGGGGCGTCGGAGCCGGCGGCGGGGTGCATGCCGGCTTCGATCCAGGAGCGCATGGGGTTGGCGGCCTCGGCGCGGGGGCGGCCAAGGTGCTGGACGTACATGTCGCCGAATTCGTGCATGAAGATCATCTGCGGCACCGCCTCGACGCCGCGCGCGGCCATGCGGGCGATCTGGTCCGGACGGACGAACTCGCAATGCTCGATGCGGTGGCGGCGGCCTGCGAGCGGATGGCCGGCGCTGTCCATCGCCTCGAAGCCGGAAAGGGTTTCCTCGATGCCGGCGTCGCCGATGGCGTGGATGGCGAGTTGCCAGCCCTGGCGGTGGTATTTGGCCAGCAGGCCGTGGAACTGGTCGCGCGGGAAGATGAACATGCCGGTGCCCGGCGGCTCGTTACCCTGGGGTTCATAGGGCTGGGACATTGCCGCGGTGCGGCCGCCGGCGGAACCGTCGGCGAACACCTTCATGGCACCCCAGCGCAGCATGTCATCGCCGTCGAGCGGACGGATGCCGCGCGCCCAGATTTCGTCGGCGATGCCGTCCGGGTTGCCGGCGAGGCAGCCCCAGATGCGCACCGGCAGGCGGCTCGTGGCGTGGGCGGCCTGGAAGGCGTCGACCTCGCGGATGCCGGCGTTCATGCCGACATTGGCGTCCATGACCGCGGTGAAGCCCTGGGACAGCATGTGGCGCCCTGCCCGCTCGATGGCGTCGACCAGCTGGGCGTCGGTCGGCTTGGCGATGTGGGCGCGGACCAGGCGGATGGCGCTTTCGTGCAGCACGCCGTTGGGCCGGCCCTCGCGCCGTTCGATGGCGCCGCCGGGCGGGTCCAGCATGTCGTCGGTGATGCCGGCCAGGGCAAGGGCGGTGCGGCTGGCGACGGCTGCGTGGCCGCAGGTGCGCACGGCCAAGACCGGGTGGCCGGGGGCGGCGGATTCGAGTTCGTCGGCGGTGGGGTAGCGGTTTTCGGCCAGCTCGGTGTCGTCCCAGCCGCGGCCGACGATCCAGCCGCCTTTCGGGGTGGTTTGCGCGGCGGCGCGGATGCGGGCGAGCAGGAGATCCAGGCTGTTCACCGCGGGCGCGCGCAGGCTGACCTGGCCCATACCCAGGCCCATCGACAGCAGGTGCTGGTGGCTGTCGTTGAACGCGGGGATGGCCAGGCGACCGGCGAGGTCGATGCGCTTTGTGCCTGGGCCGGCGAGGGCGGCGACGGCGTCATGCGCGCCGGCGGCAACGATACGGCCGTCATGGACGGCAACGGCCTCGGCGAAGCTTTCGCGCAGGCCGCGCCAGATGCGGCCGCCGGAGATCAGGATATCGGCGTAGCTCATCGGACAGGTCCTCCACAGCGCGCGGTGTGCTGCCGCCGGGCGGGAGCGTCAAGATGGGACTGCCGCGCGGCGGGCGCAGGCGCTAGGATCGGGGCATGGAACGCTTCATCGAATCGCTGTTGCTCGGTACGCGCTGGCTGTTGCTGCCGCTTTATGTCGCGCTGATTGTCTCGGTGGTGGCGATTTACGTGATGGTCGGGCGGGAGCTGGTGCATCTGTTCGGCAGCATCCTGACCATCCCGGAATCCGAGCTGGTGCTGATCCTGCTGGCGGTGCTGGATTTGTGCCTGGTGGCAAATCTTCTGGTGATGGTGGCGATCTCGTCCTATGAGAGCTTCATCTCGCGCATCGATGTCGCTGATGAGAGTGCCAAGCCGGAATGGCTGGGCAAGCTGGACAGCGGCAACGTCAGCTGAAGGTGTCACTGTCGATCGTTATGATCTCGGCGATCCATCTGCTGCGGGCGTTCATGATGGAGACGACGACCGAGCGGATGGTGGTGATGGGCGGGGTGCACATGGTGTTCGTGGCCTCCGCGGTGCTGCTGGCGCTGGTCGACCGGATGGGCCGCAAGGCTTAGAGGGCGACGCGGCGGTGCGATCCTCTGGCAAGCGCGCAGTAAATCTTCGTGCCCGGCTGTAATAGGCGCCGCCAAGCCAAGTCTCCTCATCGGGGAACGAAGGCATTGTCAAGACAGATCGGAACAGGCCGCATCGTTTGTGGACGACGCTGTAGCTGTCCAGGGATTCCTGCCGTTCCCTCGGAGAAAACTGAGCACTGAACCGCCGGCGTCCATCGGCCGCGTGCTTGGGCACGCCGGCAGCAACCATAAGGAATGCCCAAATGACGTTGATGAAATCGACGATGCTTGCGCTCGCCGCCAGTCTGGCCCTGTCCGGCCCGGTGCTGGCACAGGGTGAGGGGAACAACCTGCGCGAAAGCCAGGTCATGATCGTCATGCCCGACGGTCGGATGATGATGCGCATGGTGAAGGACCGGGCGACGCTGGACGCCATGGTGCAGAAGGGCCGCCAGCTGACCGCCGGGCAGATGATCGTGATGAGCGGCGGCAAGCTGTACATCGTCGAAGACAGCAAGATGGCGGACGGCAAGATGATGTCCGAATTGCTGATGTCGGCGAACTGAGCACCCGTCCCTGGCCGGGGCGATGGTCCCGGCTCAGGGACGTAAGCGGCGGCGCTCAGTATCCACGGCTGGATTGGAACAGGTTCGGCAACGCCTCGCCGCGCTCATGCGCCAGGATGGCGCGGGCGACGTAGCGGCTGCGCTCACGTATGGTGTCGAAAGCAGCGTTGTGCGGGGTCATGATGATGCGTGGGTGTTTCCACACCGCATGGTCGGACGGCGGCGGCTCTGGGTCGAAGACGTCGAGAAAGGCGCCGTGCAGGTGGCCGGAATCGAGGGCTGCCATCAGGTCGGACAGCACCAGTTGCGGGCCGCGGCCGGCATTCACCACGCCCGCGCCCTTGGGCAGGAGTGCGAAGCTGCGGGCGCTCATGATGCCCTTGGTGGCCGGCGTGTCCGGCAGCATCATCACCAGCATGTCGGTTCGCGCCAGGAAGGCATCGAGTTCCGCCGCGCCCGCGAAGCTCTGCACGCCGGGGATGTCCTTGCGGGAGCTTGACCAGCCGGCCACCGGGAAGCCGAAGGACCGCATCATTGTCGCAGTGGCGCTGCCGAGATTGCCCAGGCCCATGATGCCCGCGCGCACGTCCGGCGCGATCGGCTCGGGGTCGAACTGGTCCCATTTCGCGGCCTGTTGCCCGGCGATGTTGCGCGGCAGGTCCTTCATCAGGGCGAGGGCGCCAAGGATGGCGTATTCGCCCATGCGCCGGGCGAAGCCGTCGGTGAACATGCGCACCAGCGGCAGGTGTTTCGGCCAGGACGGGTCGTTGACGATGTGCTCCACGCCGGCGCCGGGGCTGAAGATGGCGCGCAGGTTGGTCATTTGCGCCAGGCGGCCGGGATCGCGACCCCAGACCAGGGCATAGGCCACCCGGGCCGGGTCCAGCACCGGATCGTCCCAATGGCGGACTTCGATCTGCGGGGCGAATTCGGCGAAATACGCCTGGTATTCCGGCAGCGCGGCGGGGCCGCCGTGGCGGATGGCAAGGATCGTCACAGTCGTCGGGCCCCTTCGTCGTTGAAAACAGCCTATACGGCCATCGCCAGCATCGCCACCCGGCGGCGCGAGCGCAGGTGGAATCGCAGGGTCAGCAGCAGCGCCGCACAGGTCAGCCCGGCGATCAGCCCGAACCACATGCCGGAAATGCCCAGCCCGACCGGGAAGGTCAGCAGCCAGCCGGTCGGCATGCCGATGCCCCAATACGAGAAGGCGGCGATGAACATCGGGATGCGCGTGTCCTTCAGCCCGCGCAGCGCGCCCATCGACGCCACCTGAACCCCGTCCGACAATTGGAAAATCGCCGCCAGCGTCAACAACGTCGCGGCGCTGGCAATCAGTGCGGGATCGTTGGTGTACAGCGACGCGACCTGCGCGGGGATCAGCAGCATCAGCCCCGCCGGCACGCTCTGGGTGATCAGCGCCGTGGCCACGCCGACCAACCCGGCGCGCCGCATGCCCACGGGATCGCCGCGCCCGACCGCGTTGCCCACCCGCACCGTGACCGCCATCGACAGGCCGAGCGGGATCATGAAGCTGAGGGCCGCGACGTTCATCGCGATCTGGTGGCCGCCGACCGCGACCTCGCCAAAGCTGGCGATGATCAGCCCGGCAGTGGCGAAGACCGCGGCCTCCAGCACGACGCTGACCGACATCGGCGTGCCGACGCGCAACAGCCCCATGATGGCATCCCGGCGCGGCGCCACGCCGCCGCCGTGGCCCCCACTGGCCCAACCGAGATCGCGCGTTGCGCGGCTGAAGCGCACGACGGCGAGATAGGCGAGGGCTGCCACCCACATGGCGATCAGATTGGCCCAGGCGCAGCCCATGGCCCCCATCGGCGGAAAGCCCAGCCGGCCATACATCATCGCCCAGCCCAGCGGCGCCAGGACGGCCAACCCGAGAAGCCCGAACCCCAGGCTGACGCGTGGACGTGAGACACCATCGGTCAACCCGCGGCAGGCGCAGAACAGCGCGATGGCCGGGGCGGAGAAGCTCAGCACGCGGATGAAGTCCACAGTGTCGGCAACAAGGTCGGGCGCGATGCCCAGCAGCGTCAGCACCAGCGGCGCGCCCCACCACGCCACCTGCTGCATCACCACGCCAAGACCGAGCGCTAGCCACACCGCCTGACGGAAAAGCCCCACCACCTCGCCGCGCCGGCCAGCCCCGTCGAGCTGGGCCACGCCGGGCGGCACGGCCATCATCATGCCGACAATCGCCATCATCACCACGCCCCAGACATTGGTGCCGATCGCCACGATGCCCAGCACGCGCGCGCCGAGATGCCCGGCCAAAACAACGTCGACCAGGTGCTGGGAAAACAGCGCAAGCTGGCCCGCGATCAGCGGCAGGGCGAGGGTCAGAGTTTCGCGCAGGTCCAGCAGCAGGACCGCACGCTTCTTGGAGTGGACTGTCATGGGTCGAAAGGGCCGGTGCGGCCCGCCTTTACGCAGGGGAAGAGCAACGCAGCCCTCGGCGAGGGCCGGCAATCAGCAGCTTTGCGATACAGCCATGCTGGGGGTCCCCTTCCGTCGTGGCGCGCAACATGGCGAAGCCGCCGCGCCTGGGCAACCGGCGCATGGCAGCCAGGAGAGGAAGGCAAGGCGAGGGCTCTGCCCTCGACCCGCTGGGGCCGGCGGCCCCAGACCCCGTTTACGAGGGGGTGGGGTCGGACTCCTGCTGGGCCTCTGGTCTTTCTAGCAGCCTGTCGGACTTAACGCGACGCGGAAGCTGTCGGTAGAATTGTTGCATCGCTTCGCCGTTTTTGCTGTTTGGATATCTGCTGGATGGGCAATTTCCGTCT